>NVWG01000075.1 GCA_002746185.1 Candidatus Hydrogenedentota bacterium | reverse complement strand
TACCGTTGATAATATTGCCGAATTCGGCGCGGTTGGCAGTTGTTTCTGTAGAGGAACCCCGATACGAAGCACCACCGCCGACTTTTTCCACGTTATTCAAATGATCTATGGCGGCGGTCTGACCTCGCTGCTCCAGATAGGCCAGGGCACTTTTCTTATTTACTACATCGTGACCGCCCGTGGTGCCTTCGATTCCCGGTACACCCGGTGCCATGAGTCTATTATTGATTACGGCTACGGGTCCCTGCGTGTTCAACGCCTGCTGCATGCGTCCATAAAGAGCCAAGGTGTCTTCCGCGTCACATTCCAGTACCGTCAGACCGTGACCTTCCAACGTCTTGACCAGATCGTAACCTGGTAAATAGTCTTGGGGATGCCCGGCAATGGTTACGTTGTCATTATCAATGAACAGCTTTACGTTCAATCCCTGCGCCACAGCAAACCGCGCGGCCTCGGCATCATTACCTTCTTGCTGGGAACCGTCAGACCCGAACAGAACGATGGCTTGATCCGGGTGGGCTTTTGCCACGCCGTTGACGAAGGGCCATAAATGACCCAGACGACCTGAGCTGAATTTTACACCCAGTTCCCGATCCAATTCCGGGTGACCATAGAGTCCGTGTCCTGCTTCGCGATAGTGGAGGAGTTTTTCAAATGGAATAATTCCGTTGAACGCAGACATGGCATATTGAATGGCGACCCGGTGGCCTGCTTCGTCGAAGTAGGCTGGATATACCGCGCCGCTGCCCCGCATGAAACCATCGGCGATGAGCACTTCCGGCACGATACTGTACGCGCCGCCTGTGTGTCCACCCAATCCTCGCGCACCAGCAACACCGGTATAAAAAATGATGGTATCTCGAACAATGTTGATATTGTTCTGCAGTTGTTCCAGATCGGCGGTAGATAGCTCGGTCTGAGTCATATCAAAAGAGAGCGGTTTATAACCAGTCGTATCAATTGGAAAAGACATGATAGAGTCCTGTAGTAAAATGCAGTTGTTACGCAGTACATCAAGGGAAAATCAGGCTGCACCGCCCTTCCGCAGGGGCGACGAAAGGGCAGAGTATAGCATTATCCCAGGGGTACATTTCCAGTAATTCACCCTGTTTTACACTGTAATCGCTATCATACACATACTATAATGGTGGAAAAGCAGTTACCTGCGAAAGGAAGTATTTATGTATTTGAGAACTGGTTTATCGGCGTTTTTATTGTGCGTTATGGCGAGTTCTCTGAGTGGATGCGGCGGCTCAGGCAGCACAACCCAGCGGGATATGGAGAAAGCCCGGACCCTTATCGCCGATCAGATTCTTTTTGTAGGGAACGGTGCGGAACCGGAAGCCCTGGATCCCCATACCGTTACAGGGGTGCCAGAACACCATATCCTTACGGCTCTCTTTGAGGGGTTGGTAGGTATGGACGCTGCAACATTGACTCCCATCCCAGCAGTAGCGAAATCCTGGGACATCTCCGACGACAAGAAGGTCTACACCTTTCACTTGCGAGAGGATGCCCGTTGGTCTAACGGCGAATCACTCACGGCAAAAGATTTCCTCTACGCCTGGCAGCGTATACTCACTCCTGCATTAGCCAGCAAATACAACTACATGCTGTATCCCATAAAAAATGCCCGCGCATTCAGCGAAGGAAAGATTACCGATTTCAATCAGGTGGGCTGTAAAGCGCTGGATGAGCATACAGTGGAAGTCACACTGGAAAATCCCACACCCTATTTTCTCCAGCTCCAAATTCATTACACTTGGTTCCCCGTGCATCAGGCCACCATCGAGAAATTCGGCACCATGGATGAACGGAATACGAAATGGACTCGGGTAGGTAATATGGTATCCAACGGCCCATACTTACTTACAAAGTGGGAACCGAACAACGTGATCGAAACCCGGCTGAACGAATACTATTGGAATAAGGACATCATCAGACTCAAGGGCGTGAATTTCTATCCTGTGTCTGACGAACAGACCGAAGATCGCATGTTCCGATCAGCGGAACTCCACATGACGGAAAACGTGCTGATTCAGCGTGTACCCGTGTATCAGCGAGAGAATCCTCAGTTTATCCGCACCGATCCGTGGATTGGCAGCTATTTTTACCGCATCAACATCACCCGAAAACCTTTTGACGATGTTCGTATACGCCGCGCGCTCGCCATGGCGGTGGATCGCGATGCCATCACTACCAACATTTTACACGGCGGCGAGACTTCCGGCGAATCATTAACTCCCAAGAATGTAAACGGCTATACCGCCAATGCCGCAGTGCATTTCGACCCGGAGGGAGCCAAAGCATTACTCGCCGAGGCTGGATATCCTGATGGTGAAGGGTTCCCCACCTTTGAAATTCTTTATAACACCGCTGAAAAACACAAGATCATTGCTGTCGCCATTCAACAGATGTGGAAGCAGACGCTGGGTATCGATGTGCAGATCGTCAATCAGGATTGGAAAGTCTATTTGTCCTCCACCTCCAACGACACGATGAATTACGATGTGGCCCGGGCCGGGTGGATTGGCGATTTCGTGGACCCGGTAAATTTCCTGGAATGCTTTACTACCGGCAACGGCAACAACCGAACCGGCTGGTCCAACGCCGAGTACGATGCGCTCATTGAAGAATCAGCCCGCACAGCCGACGAAGCAGCCCGCTTCGAATTATTTCAACAGGCCGAAGCCATCTTGACAGAAGAAATGCCCCTTATTCCCATATATCATTATACCCGGCCGTTTCTCATCGGGCCGGAAGTGAAGAATTTTCAACCTAACCTGCTGGGCTATGTTCCTTACCATACACTCTGGTTGGAATAAACCTCGCAGGGTCGATTACTTTTTATTTCAAATCTCGTAATGCTCTCGCAGCATAGGATAAAACTGCACAAATACGCTGCGCTGTCTCCTTGTGGAGTAACATACAAGAACACAGAGGTTTTACAACTATCGGAAATCGGACTCTACACCTATTTCGGGGCATGGGCGTCTCGCCCATGTTGAGATTGATCACAGGCAGGATGCCTGTGCCCCAAATAACAGGTTCATCTCTCATCCGTAGTGGAAGGGACTTCCAGACACAACGCTGGTTTTTTTTAGCCACAGAGGTCACCGATAATGCAGAGGGTTTGATGTTATTCAATACATCACCTCCAATGAAGATGCGCAGCATACGTTGTGCCGGGGTCTCCGACCCAGGCACCCGCGCGACCCGGGACGGGTCTCCCAAAATTCCCATAAACAAATTCTGTCGCATCAGAAACATTCCCGAAGGGAATGAATATGAATAGCCCGTGGTTCCGGTTCGTACCATAATCCATTCCCCCCTCCAGGGGGGATCAAGGGGGGTGTTCTCCTGCCACCACACAGACCCAGCCACCTTATATACCGTACGGCAGTACCCCGACCCGAAGGGGCTCCAACGTGCTCCAATTTTTACTGCGGATGGTACATATTAAAACGGACCGGATTCATGGGAACCGTTTTGCCACAGATCGCACGGATTCACGCTGCTGGAAGAGAACATAGATTTTGTATGAGCCAGCGAAATTCGGTATCGGTGTGGAAAATTTCCGGGCGGTTCCCGATCCGCCCCTACAAAGTCGAAGCTACCGCTTCGACAAAGCAGTCCAACGACAATGTGCGGCGATGTAGCCGGAGCAAGCTCGCGGAGGGTTTGCTAGAGGCTCTTAGTCAATTTCGATGGTGCGTCCGCATTTTWGACAGGTCATTTGGGGTTCGGAGAAACTGGGGGACAGAGTGTGGGCGTGTCCGCAACTGCATTTGAAGGACATCCAGTCCTGGGTGCCGCGCTGGATATGCAGTGGCGGCTCATTGGACTGACGTTTTTTTCGCTTCCGGGATCGATCTGCCGGGATGGGCGGTGGCGAGGTGGATGATGATTCTTTGGGGACGTGTTGGTCGATAGCATCGGCTATCTGTTCCGTCATGGCCATGTGGGCCACAGGCACAGCGAGGATGCGTTGGCATTTGGGGCATTCGATTTTGTCGTGTTTGTATTCGGGCGGCAGCTTGAGTTTGAGTCCGCATGCGCAGGGGAGGAACAAAAAGCTGTTCACTTTGCGGAGAAGATCGCCGGCATCGCGCAGTTGTTCTTTGGGAGATTTCGCGGCACGAGAGTTGGCATTGCGTACCTGGAATTCCTGATCGTCCTGGAGGGAAGATTTGGGCATGTCCCCCGCTTTATCGCCGTCCACACTGCGCCACGCATCCTGATAGGCACCGAAAGAGGCGGTACCGCCGATGCTGCGGAGGATGCTGATGCGCTCTTTGGCAGGAGGGTGGGTGCTGGTGAGGCCGGACAGTTTGGCTTTGGCGAAGGGGTTGATGATGTACATGGCGGCAGTGGCTTTGTTGGCGCGTTGGACGGGCTCGGCAGATCGGGACAGCTTTTCCAGCGCGGAGGCCAGGCCTTCGGGGTAGCGGGTATACACGGCGGCGGTGGCATCGGCCAGATATTCACGACGACGGGACACGGCRAAATAAATAAGTTGGGCGAGGATGGGTGCAAGGATAGCGAAGACCAGTGCGACGACCATCATGATGGCCTGGCCTTGTCCGTTGCCTTTGGAGTCGGAGCTGTAGCGTCGCCGGGGTCGACTGATGGAGCTGTAGAACATGCCGCGCATGAAGCCTTGGGAGATCATGATGATGGCGCCGAGCATGACGCCCAGCATGGTCATAAGGAGGACGTCGCGGTTGCGGATGTGGCCGATTTCGTGGGCCACAACCCCCTGGAGTTCGTCGCGATTGAGTTTCGCCAAAAGTCCGGCGGTAACGGCTACAGCAGCTTTTTCAGGATTGCGTCCTATGGCAAACGCGTTCATGGCCATGTCGTTGATGATGTAAACCTGGGGCATGTAGGGCAGGCCGGAGGCGATTTTCATTTCCTCCACCACGTTCCACAATTCAGGGTGATCTTCAGGAGAAACCTTCTTCGCGCCGCTCACAGCGAGCATGATGTTGTCGCCCTGRAACCACGCGATGAGGGTCATGAAAAACCAGATGGCGAAGGCTACGGCTAGTCCGATAATCCACCCGCCTTGAGCAAAGGCTTCGCCAATAACCACGCCAAGAGTAATTAGGATAGCCGCCATACCGAAAACAAGTACAACGGTTTTTCGTTTATTAGACTGGATTTGTTCCCACATAATAAAAGAGTACCTTGGTGAAAGTTTAAAATGCTTTATTCGCACCTATCAAAAAATTCGCACTTTATATTCATGTTATTTTTTTCAATGTCAAATAAGATCATAACAGTTCAATTTATGTTAAGACCTTGTACGTCAGTAGTTTACGTTTTTTGCATGTGGTTTAAGTACCCATATTTGAGGCAATTTGTCAAATGACTGTCAAATAAGAGGTTCATTTTGCCCAGAACGGTATGTACTTCATGTACTTACGCCCTGCCAACTCATCGTGTGGGTATACCAATCCAGTTGCAATGGTGGCTTTAATGATTCTGGTTGCTATGCCGCTATTTTTGCTTTCAATTCCAAATCGTTGTCGAACACTTGTATTCGTCATATTTTCTTGCATCACATGTTTAAGACATGCATGGAGATAGCATGCCCGAATACGATCATCTTTACTCATTTTATTCATAGGACGTTGTCCGAACAAAATGGATCGTGTACTTTGATCCAACGATTCAAATACAGGCGCAGGGAGTTGATAAATCTCAGTTTGAGTCACARCTTTATCTATTCCACTACCTCGCTCTTCACACACTCCTATCCGGCGCATAAACGATGCCAACGCCTCATTGCGAGATCGAGGAGGACTATCGAGAAAACGCACTACATCCACTAAAGGTATCCCAGGGTTAGTAATTTCCATACGATCATCAAAAACCTCGATCATGGGTCCCGTTCCCGAAATCGTAAAGTCTTGGTGTATAAGAGCATTAGCTACAAGTTCTCGRACAGCTAATTCGGGATACATAGGGATATCGTTACGTAGTGCTTTCCCAACGACTTCGTTTGAAGGAAGAAGATTATTTATGAAACCAATTAGACCTTCAAAACCACTTGCATATCCTTTTGTTCCATCTTGTTCACGTATCGTTTCTACTCGCCCTTTGCCATGATATATAACGACACGAACGGCTTTTCGTGCCARACCATTGAAGCTGTCCAATTTCTTTGCTATGAGTATTGCACCCATGTTGAGAATATTCCAATTCCCCGTTTCGCAACGTTCAATCATTCTTTCTGTCGCTAATGCGTCGAGAATCGAATCTCGTGCCGCGGGTAACGGTAAATCGAGTAATTCAAAATATGCAGGATAGTCAAGAAGACGTAACACATCCCCCGTCGGCACATTTTCCATGGCTATATTTTGTTCGAAAGTATTTGATTCGAAAACCCGCCAAAGCTCTCGTTCTTTTTCAGGATGATCTTTAAGTTTCTTTTTATAGCTACCGACCCGAATGAATTCCTCGGTCTTGAATCTAATGGGTTGGAACACGGCTTGATCGATTTCAAGGACTACGATATATTTTTCGCCAATTTTTAGTTCAATGAAATTAAAGGATATGCTCGGACTTATTGATCTATGCAGCCAATTTTCAAGTTCTTCGTTCCCTATTTTCATTTCCTTGGGCCTGAATGTCGTCCCGACTATTTCATGTGCTGTGTCCTCGACTCCCCAAATGACGTAAGCATTCAATTTTCCGACAAGTGCTGCTGAATTTGCCAAGGCAGATATATATTCGCCAATTTCTTCTGGATCACCTTTATTTACTTTGAATTCAACCCATTCCGTTTCCAAAGACTGACTTTTCAATTGCTGAACCAAATCTGAGTAATAAATACTATCTCTGTTCGGGTTCATGGGCTACCTTCAAAAAAACCACGTCTGTATTTGCATATCGATTTCAAGTTAGTTTGCCACCTATAAATTGGCGACATGCCCATTTAAATTAGATTATAAAAAACTTGTGTCAACCATAGGAAAAGTTCTTACGAAAAACTAACKTTGGGTACTTCGCGCTCAGTGGCGTCTTCGATTTCGAAGAACTCGGCCTGGTTGAAGTTGAAGGTGCCGGCGATGATGTTGGCGGGGAATTGTTCTATCTTTGTATTGAAGCGCATGGTTTCGTCGTTGTAATACTGACGAGCGAAACTGATTTTGTTTTCGGTGGAGGTCAACTCTTCCTGGAGTGCGAGAAAATTCTCGTTGGCTTTCAGGTCGGGGTAGTTTTCCACGACGAGGAAAAATTGGCTCATGGCCTGGGTGAGCTGAGTCTCGGCTTTGCCTTGTTCGCCTACGGAGTCCGCATTTTTAGCCAGGTTACGCGCCTTGGTGATGTTTTCTAGGGTATCCCGCTCATGGGTCATATACCCTTTGGCGGTCTCAATGAGATTCGGAATAAGGTCGTGACGGCGTTTGAGCTGCACGTCGATTTGCGACCAGGCGTTTTTGACCTGATTCCGCAGCCGTACCAGCGCGTTGTATATCCCCACGGCCCACAGAGCAACTGCGGCGGCAAGTCCGACCAAAACGAGAAATCCAATTCCAATACCCATATTACCCTCCTTGTTCTTTCTTTTAAAAAAAAGGTACTGCCGTACGGTATATATTCAAAGAAAACTGACGGGTGCTACGCATCCTCAAATGAGTGAACAAACGTACGCACACCCTGATTACCTCTTTAACTACAGCTTACGCTATCGAAATATTCATTGCCAGCATTGTATTGGGTCAAGATTCCTGTTTTGACTGTCCAAACACGTCTTTAAGGAAAGTAGATACCTCACTTTGCCCCAGGGTTTCTTCGGCGTGGTTGAGGATAGTGGCCAGTTCTCCGGCATCGAACCAGAGTCCGTCGCCTTGGGGGCAGTGGTCGAAGATGATGGCGGGGTCGGTGGTGGTGGATTCTTTGGTCATGCGAGCCAGGCATTCCGGGCATTTCCGGTGCTTTTCGCCTTTGGGTGCTTGGGCAGGCGAGCCAATGGTGAGAAATTTGACGGTGGCTTCTTCGTTGCCAATGAGGAGTTCCAATTCGCCGGAATCGAGCCATACGCCTTTGCAGGCGGTGCAGTAGTCTACTTCTACCTTTTCGTATTCCAGGCTGATGAGGACTTCGTCTTTGCAGTGTGGGCATCGCATGAGTGTATTGTAGTGTGTCGCTGGAGGGAAAAGAAAGGGGCACAACCCCACGAAGGAGTTGTGCCCCAAAATGATCGGGTATGAACGGTGTCCGTTAGATTTTATGTGCCCCAGGTGCTGGGACTGGGCCTACAGGATAGGACGCGTTCCAGTCGAGTTCGGGCACGATGCTCAGGTCGGATGTCATGGCTTCTTCCCAAGTGACGCGCTTTCCGGTATAAGCAGACATACGGCCCATCATGGCGGTAAGGGTACTTTTGGCCATACGTTCCAGTTCGTTGAGACGCGGACCCTTACCTCGGATACTGTTCACCAGGTTGATGTGTTCTTGTACATAGGGGTCCTCATCGTCCTGACCCATGTCGCGGCAGTTGCTCTTCCCTTTGGTGCCCACCACTTCCTCGAACACGCCGCCATCACCTTCCCAGTGGCGGGACATGCTGGTCATGTGGGTACCGTCGGGGTATACATAGTCGCAGGAGAAATGGTCGTAAATATCGCCGAAGCGTTCTTCATCTGGTTTCCAGGTTCGACCGCCGGAGGCGAATACGCTCTCAGGAAAGTCGTCTTTCACCCAGTTCATCACATCTATATTGTGGATGTGCTGTTCGATGATGTTGTCGCCGCAGACCCAGCAGTTGCTGTACCAGTTGCGCAGACGGTACTCCAGTTCGGTCTCCCACTTTTTGCTGCGTTCGTGGACGAAGGGGAGGGTGCCGCACCAGTAGGCGCGCATTGCCACTACATCACCGATAGCACCATCGTGAATTTTTTTGATGGTATCCACATAAGATTTCTGGTGGCGCCGCTGAGTACCCGTGACGATATGGAGACCTTTTTCGTCGGCTCGTTTAGCCGCATCGAGGAGAATGCGAATGCCTACGGGATCAACAGCCCCGGGTTTCTCGGTAAAGATATGCTTGCCTGCGTCTACGGCGGCGGAGACGTGTTTGGGTCGGCAATAGGGCAGGGTACCTTCAATAAGAACATCGATATCGGTTTTCAGAATTTCTTTGTAGGCGTTTATGCCCACGAATTGGTGGTCAGGCTTCACATCCACTTTGGAGGCGATACGTTCGTCAGTGCTGCGTTCATAACGATGCAGACGCTGCTCTACCCGGTCCGGAAAGATGTCGGCCATGGCGATCAGTTTCACATTGTCATTGCCTTGAAGCATTTGGGCGGCAGCACCACTGCCTCGTCCGCCGCATCCCAGCAAGCCTACTTTTAATGTGCCGCTGTTGGTTTCGGCGATGGCTCGCGGGGAGGCCGCAATCATGGCCACACCGGAAGCGACAGAGAGCTTGGTGAAATCCCTGCGGGTGATCTTATGGGTTGGATTCTTTTCAGCCATTACATGATCCTTTCGGGCTTGGGTAACATTCTATATAAACATATTCTTGTTACCATATCATGTTGCCTCCCAGAAATAAATAGAAGATCGCGGTGTGATAAACTGGCGCAATTAACCCAAAGCATAACTGCCAAGGTCCGATTCATGTCCGACTCCGAACCCATATCGTCCAAGCCACGTAAACCCCGTACGCGATGGGTCTATGCATTGCTGATGACGGTAATTATCGTAAGCGTTTTGGGGCGTATTTACCTGAATCCGGCACATTATATCCCCATGATTGAAGCGGCGCTGGAGGAAGCTACGGGACTGTCGGCTTCGGTGGAGGGCATAACCATTGAGCCAGGGAGCCTAACTTCGATCATGGTATCCGGGGTTACCCTGGGAGATGGCGATTTTAAAATCCAGACGGATAGGATTCAGATTGAATTGATAGCGSGCCCGCTGCTCCGGCGGGAGGTTCGCATTACAACCCTGAAACCTGGCGAAATTGAATGTACCTTGCCGGAAGATGATGGGGATGCGTACGAGAAATTGGCTGCTTTGGTGGAGACTTTGTCTCAACCTGGAAACGATTCGACTTGGGATGTGACGGTGGATCTCATTCAGGTGGATACGCTGCGTTTTCTTCAGGGTGAAGCTGTTGCTGCTGAAATCTATGCAACCCTGAATCATATTCTTGATGACACGGCGGATGTACAGATCACCGCTGCGCTGCATCGATTCGGTCCTGGTGCCACATTTTTCAGCACGGTACAGYGGGCACCAGATGATGATGGGGTGCTTCGTCTTTTCGGTCATGGGGAAGGGTCTGGATTGGATGTCACCGCCATGACCACAACGGATGCTCCTGAAGCCGTGGTGGATTTTCAATTTGAGTTTAAGGATTCTACGCTGGACTCTATCATGCTGGAATTGACTGGTACGGTAGATGCCGCGTCGGAGCCGGCACTGGATGGATCATTTTCTTCCTTATGGCGATTCGCAGACGACACGTTGACCATCAATAACATTCGATGGGACGCTCCGGGTGTAACTTTGGCAGCCAATCTCGTCCGTAAACCGGATGGTCTCATCTTGGTCAAGGCACCAATCCTGACGATTGCCAATCAGGCACTGGATGATCTTATTGCTTTGGCCGACGTGCAAGGCCTGGTTTTATCCGCTGATGCGGATGCGCATTTATCCGGGACGAATCTGGCATTGGAGTGGGCACCGGACGATGATGTTCGGGTCACTGAAGGGCGCATTGTCTTTGAAGGTGTTCACACCCATCTGGGAACGGGAGAGCCTGTYACCCATGCGATGAAGGGGGATCTGGATGTTCGCGATAATGTAATTTACATCCGCGAACTGAAAGATGATGGCATCAATTTGAGCGGAACGGTCACGCCGGATATGGAAAACGAAACGGTGGCTCTTGATTTGCAGGGGACGATTTCACTGAACCGGGGACATTTGGCACTTTTAGGTGATGTTGATGTAGTGGAGGAACTTTCCGGGTTTCTGGAGCTGGATCGTATAACCGGTACATTTGGGGCGGCCTCCGGAGTGCCGGATGATCTGGTTATCACGGGAAAACTGACCAACGGATCGCTGGTTTTTTCACAGGATTCGGAGTTTCCGCCCCTGGATCAACTGGAAGCGCAATTCATTACGGACAAACAATCCATTCAGACTACGGTGACGGGACGTACGCCCAAATCGGGCGTGGCGGAAGTGAAGGGCGCGTACACATTTGC
Source organism: Candidatus Hydrogenedentota bacterium (assembly GCA_002746185.1). Lineage (GTDB taxonomy): Bacteria > Hydrogenedentota > Hydrogenedentia > Hydrogenedentales. The sequence goes on along the minus strand of NVWG01000075.1, from coordinate 10,984 downwards.
GGATCACACTTGGGACGGAACGGCGGTTTTTGATGTTCATGCCTGGGTGGTACCGTTCATTTCTTCGGAAAAAATTCGTAACACCTATGGACCTATGGTGGCCGAGTTCGCATCTCCTACGGTTCAAGTGCATGCGGAACTTCCCACGACAAACAGAAAGCATATCTCTTTGGGTCTACGCATAGATGGCACGCCCAGTCTGGAAGGTATGGTCATCCTGAACAGAACCTCTGACGAAACATGGACGTTGGGCGATGTGACCGCTACGGCAACTCTACCCCTGGACAACCTGGACAGTATCGTATTCGCGGAGGTGGCTGGAGATGGCGTGGCTGATTTACTGTTCACACGCAAGGCTGCTGAAGATCGCTATCAACTGSATGTGGATTTAACGTCTACTATGTTGGCGGCTGGCCAGCATATCGAAAAACGCCCCGGCGATAAATTTACCGTGTCCCTTACGGGTTCCTCCAAGGGTTCCTGGACACTGGACAGTCTTGATATCAACTGTCTGGGTAAAGCTATCGCTTGTCGATTCGAAGATGGGCACCTACGTATACCCCAGACAACGGTAGGCCTGGCTTCGTGGCAGGGTCTCCTTCCAGACGGCGCGACGGCTACAGGCTACGTGACGGGTGCTTTTGACGGCGCGTCTAAGGAATGGTYTCTCTCGCTGGATMRGGCYGGTATWGCCATCAATYCCGATTTGGCTATCGACAGCGCTACGGGCAGTATCCTGATTCAGGACGGACAATTCATCTGCCGCGATCTTCATGTATTGAGTACGCAGTCGGATTTTGTACTCTCAGCGGGTATGCAGGATAAAGGCTGGGTCGGTTCATTGCGGGGATCAAAAATTGATATGAATGCGCTGCAGGAGTTTCAAAAAGCCTATAAAGAATTTCGGTATCCTGAAGACGGCGCGGATAACGGTTCCGGCGGCTTGCCAGAGGAAGCCTCGCCGGGGGACCAATATTGGAACAAACCGTTCATCGGCACGTTTGATATATCGCTGGATACGCTTCATCTGGGGCGGGGCAGCGTATCAAATGTACGAGCCCGGATTTTAGCGGAATCGGATGCCATCCGTTTTTCGGATTTGCGAATCCAGCCTGATGCAGGAAGTATGACGGGACATGCCACGATTCTGCCCAACGAATCAGGTACCAGCAACTTGTCGTTGAACTTGACGATGGATCGATTTAATACGCAAGTCCTGGATGATATGTTCTACGAGGAAACCCGTGGGTTATATGGCAGCATTTCGGGGCAAGTGGAATTTGAGGGTCCGTTGGGCGAGATTCGTTCCATGATGGCGGCGGGTAACGGCCGGGCGACCTTTACTGTGGTGGATGGGTCGTTTGGGAAAATGGGCTTTGCCACAAAACTCCTCACAGCGTTGAAAACCGTTAACCTGATCAATTTACGTTTGCCGTCATTGAAAGACAAGGGGCTGACCTACCGGACTTTCGGCGGGACAGCCGTGATGAATGATGGCGTACTGAGCCTACAAAACCTGTTATTGGAAGAAACATCCTACGCCATGGAAATGGGCGGCACGCTGGATTACGCCCGCGATGCGACGGATTTCCTGGTGTTTGTACGGGTACTGGAAAGCGTAACGAATCTGGCCGGAAGAATTCCGGGACTCCGACAGGTGGCGGAGATGACGACGAAGCGGGTAGGCGTGAATGTGCAGTTCTCTGGATCTCCCTGGGACATGCAGTCCCAGGTTGTAAGCAGCGACGGTATTGTGGGGTCTACGGTAGGGGCTGGCGGAAAAGCCATCAAGAGTGTGGGCGACTCTACAAAGAAGGCAGTGAAAAAAATCTTGAACCCCAGGCAGTAGAACGGCGATAGTAGCTCTCATGTCCGACATCATTGATACATTCATTCATATAACCGATCTGCATTTCTGGGAAGTAGTGCGCAATCCGCTGCTCCTGCTGAACAAGCGGATCATGGGGAACACGAACGTATACCTGAAGCGCCGCCATGAGTTTGATATGGAGCGCGCTCGCCCTTATCTGGATCACGCGGCTTCACTGGGCATTGGAGAGTTGATCTGCACGGGAGATTTCGCTTCTACATCTACCGAGGGTGAATTTGCTCGGGGCGCGGAATGGATGCGCTACGCGGAGTCCAAGGGGTTTCATTGCACGGCTATTCCGGGGAATCATGATGTTTATACTTTCGCATCCGTGCGAGGGAAGCGATTTGAGCATCACTACAACGAGTGGCTTCCGGGGCCGGACCTGCCGTGCATTCAATCGCTACCAGGCGGTACTCCGGTTCTCTATGTACCCACGGTGTGTGCGAACTGGTTTTCTTCTCAAGGGCGGATTTCCCATGATGAAGTGCAACGAACGGCTGAATTACTTCAGCCGTTGGAAGGTCCGGTCGTGGTGGCCGGGCATTATCCGCTGCTGAACAAAACCTGCAACTACATAGTGAACCCGAATCGGCAGCTTCGAAATGCAGAGGCATTGCGGCGGATACTGGGTGAATCGGGCAAGACCATTTTGTATTGTTGTGGTCATGTACATCGATTTAACTTCGAGCACGATCCAGATTACGGTAATGTGACTCACCTTACTACCGGGGCGTTTTTTCGCACAGCACACGAATCGGATTCGGAAGGGGAATTTTCGGAAGTGCGGATTGTGCGAAATGGCTTTAAGGTGGTGCGACATGTGAAACGTACAGAGTGGGAAACGCATTCAGCATCGGAAACCATGTCGCCCTAAAACAAGAGCGGCCGTGGCAATAGCCACAGCACACTCAAGGAGGTAAGACCCAGTGGAAAGTACCGTAAAATGGCGGTGGGATATTCCGCCCGGTTATGTTTCCGGTGGTCTAGTGTCGACATCCGTGTCTATGTAACCTCGACATCCTTGTCTCGGCTCTTGCTTACTTATTATCGGCCTTTGGGGTRGAATCTTTAGTAATAATTTACCCCATTGCACATCCTGGAACAGGTGTGATTTACTCTTTATAGTGTTACCCATGTCATCGGGCTAAAGTGTTACCTATGTAGTCGGTTTATACCAACATCTATTCCCCCCTCGAGGGGGGATCAAGGGGGGTGTTGCATACTAGGAAATATCTGTACGAACACCCCTCTAACTCCCCTCAAGGGGAGAATAAATACGGGTCGTGCTATTACTTTGGAACAAAGACTACTAACTAATTAATGTCTCAGATTTAGCACTAGCTATTTCAAAGTCAGAATTAGGCAACACGGGAATTACCATGCAATTCAACTCCATCGAGTTTATCTTCTTTTTCCCCTTTGTCGCCGCATGTTGTTTTTCTCTGCCTCCCCATGCGCAGCGGGTGTGGCTGCTCTTGGCGAGCTACCTTTTTTACATGGCGTGGAACCCTTTTTACATCCTCCTCATCTGGATATCCACCTTGACGGATTATGGAGTGGCGCGGGCCATGGAGAACCATACCGATAAACGTGGACGGCGGAAGTGGCTGTATGTGAGCCTGTGTATTAACCTGGGACTGCTGTTTGCGTTCAAGTATGCGAACTTGGCGGGGGATGCGCTCACACAAGCTGGGCTGTGGATTGGGGTGGATTGGAATGTACCGTATTTGGATATTCTCCTGCCCGTGGGTATCTCGTTTTATACGTTCCAGACCCTGAGTTACACGATTGAGGTGTATCGGGGAAATCAGAAGGCGGAACGGAGTCTGGTGGACTTCGCGCTGTATGTAGCCTATTTTCCTCAGCTCGTGGCGGGGCCTATTGAGCGACCCCAGCATCTTCTGCCTCAACTGAAAACACCTAAGTATTTTGACTACGACCGGGTGGTTTCGGGGCTGCGGCTGGTGTTGTGGGGGATCTTCAAGAAGGTCGTGATAGCGGATCGGCTGGCGGTGATGGTGAATGTGATATACGATCAGCCGGAACGGTATCCTGGCTCTTTTCTGACATTAGCGACGGTCTTTTTTGCGTTCCAGATTTACTGCGATTTCTCGGGCTATACGGATATCGCCAGAGGGTGTGCCCGAGTGCTGGGCGTGGATCTGATGAAGAATTTTAATCGACCCTATATGGCTACGTCTATTCGAGATTTCTGGCGGCGTTGGCATATCTCGTTGTCCACCTGGTTTCGCGATTATGTGTATGTGCCGTGCGGGGGGAATCGGGGGAGTACGGCGGCGTGGGCATTAGGATTGTTTGCCGTGTTTTTGTTGAGCGGCCTGTGGCACGGGGCGAATTATACGTTTGTGGTATGGGGACTGCTGCATTTYGGGTATTACYTRTTYGGGCGGGCGACCCATCCGTTGCGTTCTCGATTGGTACATGCATTGGGTCTGACGAAGGTGCCTGGGCTGCTGCCCATTTTGCAGGTGACAACGACGTTTGTACTGGTGTGTATCGGCTGGGTGTTTTTTCGTGCGGAATCAATGGGGCAGGCAGTATATATTTTATCGCATTTGCACGAGCGATGGTTTGATTTGTCACCCAACGGCGGGTTCAAAGGGATTGTTGCTTCGCTAGATTTATCGGTACGAGCGTTTGCTCTGAATATCGGACTGGTATGCGGGTTGGTTGTGGCGGAGGGGTTGATTCGAGATCGGGAACCRGGYGAATGGCTGGGCGATCTGCCTATGCCGCTTCGGTGGGCGGGATATACTGTGCTTGGGTTGTTGATAATGAATCTGGGTTTGGCGGAAGAGATTCCGTTTGTGTACTTTCAGTTTTAAGGATTGGGTATGAAGACGGGATTGTTCGGTATAAARWTGGYGACGCTRGCRGYGGTGCTGGCRGYAYTGCARTTTTTCGTGGCRSAYGTGTCGGGATATAAGGACACCCCAGCTACGGTTCAGCTCATGGATAAGCATATACGGGACGGTGTTGAGATTTTGTATTTTGGGGATAGCACGTTGTATCGGGGAGATCCSGCWGAGGGTTCMCARCCCGCGCTTCCWRACWTACTKCAGCAGCGAWTRCCGGATGCAAAAGTAGGCGGGTTGTATCATGATGCGTATAACCCGGCTCTGTTTTTAAATTTTATACGCTATTTGTCCCAGCATAATCACGATGTGCATACAATTATAATTCCCGTAAACCCGCGTTCGTTTTCCCCTGAACGGTTGTATCGTCCCGAGTATCAATTTATACGGGAGAAAGTTTACTTGTCCAATGATTCCAATGTGTTCCGGGCGTTTTATCGTCCGTTGGCGATTTTCAAAGCATTCGATTTGTCACCCATTGATGAGAAATCGTATCGAAATATTGTGGCTTATGACGGCAATGAGGCGATTGGGACGCTAGGGGAAATTGGGGCTGGGGTTGCGGATGAGGGTCCGGTTAACCATATCCGCGCGAGTTATTTCTATCCGCTGGATACGGATCATTTTCAAATTCAAGCGTTACTGGATATATCCAAGATATGCGAGGAGGAGAACATCCGGCTATTGCTGTATGTACCGCCCACCGATACCGCCACGGGGGAGCGTTTTCTGCCGGGGCGATTTACGGATAGTGTAGTGGCTCGAATGGATATCGTCCGCGATGCATTGTCCGATACCGCTGCCGTTTTCCTGGACTTAACCACAGCAATGCCGCCAAACCGTTTTGTGAGCCACGATTATCCTGATGCGTATCTGAATGCGGAGGGTAAGGCGGAGGTGGCCGAACATCTTGCGGAAGCCCTGTCCCTTTCAACACCCTGAGCCGATGGGGCATACTAGTGGTATTGCATTCGTTGGTAATCACATAGGGTATTTCGTATGAGATTTCATTTTATAGAGGGATTGGCAGGGTGTGTTTATGCCAAGGAACATGGGTGTACGGCGGTGATTGTGGATGCGCTGCGGGCCAGCGCCACGGCGGCTATGCTGTTAGATGCGGGAGCCACGGAATTGCTGCTGGTACCGGATGTGGAGACGGCATTTCGGGCGAAGGAGGCCAACTCCGATGCGCTGCTCTATGGCGAACGGGGTGGGGTGCCGCCAGAGGGTTTTGATTATGGGAACAGCCCACAGGATTGCGCGCCTGCTGAGGGCAAGCGGGTAATCTTCACGACGACGAACGGGACGGCGTTGGCTTTGGAGGCGTATGGTGCGCCGGAGGTGCTGCTGGGAACGACGGTGAATGCTTCGGCGTTGGTGAATTATGTTGTTGAACAGGATCGGGATGTAGTGCTGATTCCAGCGGGTAAAGTGAGTGATTCGGAGTATAGTGCGCAGGAGGATTGGGTGGCGGCGGCTTCGATGGGTATGTTGGTGGACATGGAAGTGGACGAGGGGGCGGCGGCGTATCGGGAGTGGCAGCATTTGATTAGCCTGGATGGGGTGGCGAAACTTTTTGCCACGGCACCTCACGCGGAGGAGTTGCGGAAGGTAAATTTGGAATCGGATATTGCCTATTGCGCCCGACGCGATCTTACAAAGGCCGTGCCGCAGATCGTGGAACGGAACGAGTTTGGTTTGGTAGTAAGGAATGGTCATGTCAGTTGATATGGATACAACGTTGCTCATTACGGAGACGTACAAGAGTATTCAGGGAGAGTCTACGTGGGTGGGGCTGCCGTGTACGTTTATCCGGCTAGCGCGATGCAATCTGCGGTGTCGATGGTGCGACACGACGTATTCGTTTACGGGGGGAGACAAGCGTTCCATTAAGACGCTGCTGGATGAGTGCAATGATTACGGCTGCTCGCTGGTGGAGATTACGGGTGGGGAACCGTTGGCACAGGCGGAGTGTCCGACGTTGGCGCAGGCGCTCATTGATGCCGGATACACGGTGCTGGTGGAGACCAGCGGGAGTCTGCCTATCAATGTATTGCCGCCGGAGTGTATTCGCATTATGGATCTGAAATGTCCGGGCAGCGGTGAGTGTGACAAAAATGATTGGTCAAATATTGAGGCGTTGACGGATCGGGACGAAGTGAAATTTGTTCTGGCCAGCCGAGAGGATTATGAGTGGGCGCGGGATGTGATTCGAAAACATAGCTTAGCGGATCGATGCCAGGATATCCTCATGTCCCCGGTATTCGGCGACATCGATCCGAAAGATATCGTCGATTGGATTCTGGAAGATGCCCTGCCTGTCCGGTTCCAGCTACAGCTTCATAAATTCGTATGGCCCCCTGATCAAAAAGGGGTATAATACGAATCCATTTCGAACAATGGATACTTAAAGGTTCCTAAAACCCCATGAATATGCAGTTAATCAAGACATTYCAGTTTGAGGCGGCACATCGAACGCCTTGGCATGACGACACTGCACGCCTGCATGGGCATAGTTTCCAGGTGGATGTAGTGGTGGAAGGCCCTCTGGATTCAGAGCTGGGCTGGGTGGTGGACTACGCGGAAATCACCCGCCTTTTCGAACCGTTATTTGCCCAATTGGATCACCGCGCGCTGAACGATGTGGAGGGCTTGACCGATCCTTCTCTGGATGGAGTGCGTCACTGGATCAAAGATCGCCTACAGCCTGGGCTCCCTATTTTGAAAGATGTGCAGGTGTCAATTATAGGGGACGAAGTGTATTCGCCCCGACTGCAAACCCGCGATATGAAATTGGATCTTCCGGAGCGGATTCGATTCGGATTTGAGGCGGCCCATGCGTTGACCCGGCTCCCTGCGGATCACAAATGTCACGCCATGCACGGCCACAGTTTTCTGGTAGAGGTGGCATCCAGTGATAACAAAACGCTAACGGTCAATTTGCAAACCCTATACGATCGGCTCGATCACCGCTGTCTTAACGATATTTCCGGTCTGGAAAATCCGACTTCGGAAGTGGTGAGCCAATGGATTTGGAATGAATTAACCGATATTCGGTCGGACATTCAAGCGGTGATTGTAGCGGAAACATGTACCGCGAAGTGTGTATATCGAGGTAAACAGAATATGGGGTGAGGTATTGGAGACCCGGGCACAACGCGTGTAAAAGTAAACTTTACGACAGCACTAAAAAGAGTTGCTGTCCCTATATATTCCATTTGTTGCGGATGACAACGAACGAAAGATCAAAATATAAGGATTGTTACAATGCGCTTTAACTTTTGCATGGCGAAAGATCTCCCGGATACCGAGCGGATCGCGTTATACTCGATGGAAAACCTCTTGATCGTCGGTTTATGGGGTCAAGTGGAGGAGAGATTCGATTGCCCCCTCGAAATTTACCTAAAAACTTGGATCAAACATATAAACCTTCCACCGTACCTAGCTGAATATGTAACGGCTGAATATTTGGAGTCGTTTTTTGCTTGTAATATGTCAGCGATTCAAAGCTATTGTGACGAGCTTGTTACTGCGACTCAAGGGTTTAATCTAGACCAAATACATGAATTCATGATGCAAGAGGACAGTAGAACGAGGAAAACGAACCCTGCCGACCAGTTAGATTGCCTGAATGACTTCATTGGAAGTGATTGGTACCGCCAAAACTTAAAGAAGCCAATAAGTATTTCGCTGGATGATTTGGAGGAAGAATTTCGTCGAATCGGATGCGTCTAGTGTAAACGGCGGTTGAGAAGTGAATAAATGGAACCATTGGGGACAGTGGAGCTGGTGAAAAACYCAACGACTGCCCAAAAATCGGGRCTGGMACAAGSGARGTRRRKWMMRMMCRTWKMSGTRCCTSKSRMSMTSRWRWWWWARWMCTTSAYKTSWTKRWMKKYRKYKGRKYWMWTKKSKYCRWKSWKKKTWKGWGRYKYWSTYMCRKKKRKRKTSRMMSGWATCGGGTACTACTTTGATGCCGGTGCTGAATTTGAAGGGTACGTCGAGTCCGCTTGGGTAGGACATCTCAACGTAGTATGCTATAAAGCCACTTTTTGGGGTGTCAATTTTAGCTACGTATTTACCCGGTTCAACTTCATGGAGCGTGGTTGATTTATAGGCATTACCAATGTCGTCTTTTTTGAAGTTTCGATTCTTGGGATTGTGCGCCTGCCACAAAAGAACTTCGGTAGGTTTGTCCAGGCTGAACACGGTGATGGTGCCGTCTTCTGCCACATCCCAGGAGTACCGGGGCATGGAGACGTTGTGAACGACGGCGTGATACCAGGCAGTCATGCTATCAAACGCATCTGTGCCCCTGGTGATATTGTGGTCGGAATTGGGGACGTAGCGCATATGCTTTTCACCCACCAGATCTCCCCAGTAAAACTGCCATGAATCAGGTAAGAAGAATTGGTCGCCTGTTGAGTTCAACAAGTATTTAGGGAGGGACAGTCGGTCACGGTATTGGTACGGCTCCACAATTTTCAGAAGCTCTTCGTATTCTGGAGTTTCGAGCCATTTCATGATGCCCATGGATGTGTAATCGTTGACCGCTCTAGCGTATTTACCGTAGACTTCGAAGTGGTGTTTGAATGATTCTTCCACGTTGAGCATATCGATTACCACCGGGATGATGGCGATGACTCGGTTATCCACGGCGGCAGTGGTCCAGGTGGTCCAGCCCCGCTTCGATTCGCCGGAAACTACAAATTGGTCAATGGTTATTTCGCCGCCTTGCTCGGATGCCATGAAATTGGTCACGGTGTCCATAGCACGAACGGCAGACTTGGTCATGGGAAGACGTATGAGCCACTTTTCATCTCCATGGCGAAGGTATTTATCCCATGAATATGCAATGAGCGCATCTTCGTAGCGGCTGCGGGTTTCGTCTAAGACAAAAACGAGTGCCTGGTTGGGGACCATGTAGAGGGTGGTGACGACGGTTTGTGTATCTTTAGCCATGCGGATGTCACGCCCTGGTGCGGAATCCCGAGTTGGCCTCATTTTATCACCGCCCCCTATGTAGAGGTAGCCGATGTTGCTTGAGACGGTATCAGGCACGGTAATGGTCATCACATGTTTCCAGATGGGCAGATCCACTTCTTTTTCTGTAAGCCATTTCTGAGAAATCATATCAATGATGTAGGAGGTGTATCCGTCTCCTTCGATGATACTGGTAACGTCATATTTGTAATGATCGTCCAGCGCAGCAACGTAGCGGTCCAGTGCTGTAATTTCGAAACCGGCAGGTTGGGCGTGGGCCGTGAGGGTACTGAATACCAGTCCGAGGCAAACCATGACTACACAGGGTAGAAATTTCATGTGGGTATCTCCATATCAAGGTAACGTAAACAAGTAATTATTGAGAATRAGTACAGTATCGCAAAACCATGCTGCTCATCAATGTTGAGAGCCTGGTGCGGAGAGTGTTTCCATCAGTTGTGCGATCTGGCTGCGTATTTCCTGAATGGATTGAAATCGTTTATCAGCTATGACCCGAACGCCGGGGATTCCGCCTTTACCGGGTACAGTGCCGTCTTTGTCCAGCCCGCAAAACTGCGCGATAGCCGAGGCTCCTTCTGCGAGGAGAGMTTTGGCCTGGCGAACGGCTTGGGGTGAGCGATTTGCTTGTTGAGCTGAAGCGACGGCCTCTTGTAAGGCGTTGAGCATGGCATAATCTTCCACGCCGTCGCGTATAGCTTCCCAGCGTTTGCTGGCAACGACGGTATCATTGCCCTGGTAAACGAGGAGATAATCCAGGGTGCTTTTGGGATGATACCAAGGGTCCGCTGCGGACGTGCAGTAGGACCAGAAGCCGATTCCGGTTAGGCCGTGGTGCCATGCCAGCCATGATTGGCCGCGATAGTATCCCAGGGGGGATTGATGTTTGGCATTTCCTTCGCATTCATAGTTCCATATATCTGCTCCGGTGTCTTTCATGATTTTCAGTTTATCTGCTCCGGAATCCAACAAAAAGCCCACACGATTGGGACACCAGATGTCTACAAAGGGGATCATTTCCGTCAGTTCTTCTTTGGTAATACGGCCTACGGGATTGGCGTACATCAGGACTTTTGGGTCGGCTTTGCGTGTGAGTTTGGCATTGCTTAGGTATCGATCAACCAGACCGTCGTTCAATCCCGGCTCGTCAACGGGATACATGGCGTACCCATGGTAGTCCACGCCCATTTCTTTCAGGTGAGCGACCCAGTGACGCATCCAGGTAGTGTATGCT
>NVWG01000074.1 GCA_002746185.1 Candidatus Hydrogenedentota bacterium | reverse complement strand
TTTCAGCATTCGCGAACTTTTATTTTCTGTGGCGATACTGGGACTCGTGCTGGCAGTGCTCCTGCCTGCTTTAGGCCGAACCAGAGAAGCGGCACGCCGATCAAGTTGTGCATACAACCTGAAAAATATCGGCTATTCTCTTAGCCTGTATGCTACAGAGTCTCCTGACCAGAAACTACCGCCTGTACAGATCCATATCGAATATCCATCGATGAGCAATCCTTATTACGAAGGCGAACTCAACGAATTTACCTATCGATTCCGCTATGATTTTGCTCCTTCCATTCGGGCCATCTATGTTGGATACTCACAAGACCCAAAGATGTTGATATGCCCGTCGGATTATGAAAATGATATGCGCTATATGGACGAACTGCGATGTGTAGGATTCAATGATAGCTGGAACGAAGACAGCCGGAGTTTTGCACAAGAAGGATGTATTGCTGATAGGGACGACAGCTATAAATATTACGGCTGGGTATTTGATAAAGGGGGGGATGAACGCCGGGGCGACCCTGTCACGAGAAGCACGGCTAACATGGAAGCCTCATGGCTCAATCCTTTCGTACAGCCTCAGTTTAATACGGAAGGCGATCCTGATTTTACTGTCCCCATGCAAATGAATGCCACATTAACCGCTATGCACCACCAGGCATGGGGCTCCAGCAAGGCCGAGTTTTTCAAAAGATTCTCCGATCAAATCATCAACAAGCGTACTTGGGAAGCATCCGATTCTGATTTCAACATCGGCTCGGAAACCTTGATTGAATCGGATGTATGGGACCCCAACAAATTTTATGGAAATGGTTCCACTAACACGGTGTATCGACTACGGAACGGCATAACACGATTTCTCTTTACCGATATAAACAATTCTAAAGAAGCTAATTTTACTCGTTCTACCATTTGGGTCATGCACGAGAAGATCGGCTTGACTCCTGATGGATTTTTTCATACCCCCGGCGGAACCAACGTACTGTATCTGGATGGGCATGTGGAATTTGTTCCACTGGAAGAACGGGCACCCGCCATGAAGACCAATGCCTATTCCGGGTCTCAATTCAGCAATTTATAGCGGACACTAAAACAAATACATCGAGAACATTCGTTAATGGACACTGCCAACGCCCCATCACGTTTTCTCTCCATTGATATGGGTGCGGAAAGTGCCCGCGCCATCGTCGGCCATATTAGTGACGGCGCCATTCAACTCGAAGAACTGCGCCGATGGCCGAGTAGAAGCACTACCGTCAATGACACTGCCTACTGGGATATTCTTTTCATGTTCGACGAAGTTAAGAATGCCCTGCGTCAGTATGCCGAACAGTACGAGCCGACGTTGGACGGTATTGGCGTTGATTCCTGGGGTGTGGATTTCGGTATTCTCGGGTCATCCGGGCATCTCCTCCAGAACCCGGTCCAATATCGCGATCATCGAACCGATGGCCTCGTTGACCGTGCATCCGAAATACTCTCACGCAACGCGATTTACCGCGAAACGGGAATCGCCTTTCTTCAGTTCAACACGCTCTACCAACTGTGGGCTGTCAAGCAATCTGCCCCAGAACATCTCCGAGAAGGTAATACCTTTCTCATGATGCCCGATCTGATTCACTACTTCTTGAGCGGCGTTGTCTGTTGCGAATATACAAATGCCAGCACGACACAACTCCTCAACGTGGAAAGTCGTCAATGGAGCAAACAGATTTTCGATGCATTTGGTCTGCCCATACAGATGATGCCGGAAATCGTTGAACCGGGAACCGTATTGGGCCCGCTACTTCCGCACGTCGCCGAAGAGACGGGTGTGCATCACGGTAATGTCGTCGTTCCGTGTACCCACGATACGGGCTCGGCAGTGTTGGCTATCCCAGCCAGCGAAAACGACTTCGCGTATATCTCTTGCGGCACCTGGTCGCTGTTTGGCGCAGAACTCCAAGAGCCGTGTATAACACCCGATGCACTGGCATGCAATTTCACCAACGAAGGCGGCTACGGCGGAACGATTCGATTTCTCAAGAGTGTCATGGGACTTTGGGTATTGCAGCAAGCCAGAGAAAGCTGGAAGCGGCGCGGCGAAGCCTTTGAGTACGAGGAGTTGACGGATATGGCGAAATCAGCTCCAGCATTCACGGCGATCATCGATATCGACAAGGACGAATTTTATAATCCCGACGATATGCTGGATGCCATCGCCACTGAGTGCGCTGCAACCAATCAGCCTATCCCCAGCGATGTGGGAACTACGGTGCGCGTAATTATGGAGAGTCTGGCAATTCGCTACGCTGTTAGTCTCGCTGATTTGGAATACCTGACGGGTCGACGATTCAGTACGGTACACATGGTTGGCGGTGGAACCCAGAATGAGCTGCTTTGCCAATGGGCCAGCAATGCCATGAATCGTCCCGTCATCGCTGGGCCTGTTGAATGCACCGCCATGGGGAACATTCTCACCCAGGCCTTGGGCACCGGGGTTATAGCCAGTCATCAGGAAGCCCGTAAAATGGTGATTGCCGCATCCGACCTACGAGTGTATGAGCCCACCAACGCAGCTCATTGGAAACCCTTCCTGCCTCCAAGGAATTCGTAGGCCGCAGCCTCTCTACGAACTCTCGTTAATCATCCAGCAATGCAACTACCCGGGCAGGTGCAGCGCTGGCGCCTTTAATTTTCAACGGAAAACACGCTATCTGGAATCCCGTTGCAGGAAGCTGATCCAGGTGCATAAGGCGTTCGATTTGGGAATACGCCAGATCGGCCTGATGGGCTTCCCAAAATATACCTTCCGCATCTTTCTCCAATGCTTCCTGAGCCTGTAGATGTAGAGGGCGATCCCAGCCCCAGGCATCGATGCCCATGACCCGCACCCCCTGATCATAAAGCCAATGCGTTGCCTCCGCCGTAACGCCGCATCCGTGCATCATGTAGTCCGGCTGACCATAATAGTTGTCAGCATTGTTCTGTACAAGGACAATATCCAGCGGCTTGAGCGTATACGACATAGCCTCCAGAGAAGACTGTATATCGGCTACGGTAACGGCGTCCCCATCGCCCTTGTGGGTCATATCCAACTTAACGCCGTCGCTGAAAAACCATTCCAGCGGAAGTTCGTCAATAGTCTGGGCTGGTTTCCCGTCGATGGTGCTGTTGTAATGATAGGGCGCATCCACATGGGTAGCGCCATGGGTACTGAGCTGAGCGATGGTCTCCACAGCCCACCCCTCGCCATCTCGAAGGAGCCGGGCAGGTACGCCGAGCATCCCTTCGATACCTTGCGCTCCCTCGGCATGATCGCTGTACTCGATTGAGACCTGGTCGACGGGTGACACGGATGTATTTTCGATGGTACTGGACAGATCCACAAAACGCATAGATGTTCTCCTAGAGTTTGGGACCGATGAGCATACCGCCGTCGCATACTACCGTCTGCCCGGTAACCAGATCGGAGCCCTGGATGAATGCCAAAATCGCCGCCGCCACATCTTCGGGCTGACACACTTTTCCCAGTACGGCTTTGGCTTCGTTGGCGGCCTTCACCTTATCGTACCGATCTCCGAATCCCGCTTTGAGCCATTCTCCTTCGATGAAGCCGGGAGCTACGGTGTTCACGCGAATTTCCGGGCCCAACGCCCGGGCCATGGTGGTACCCAAACTGATAAGAGCCGCCTTGGATGCGCAGTAGGGAACGGAACTACCCACTCCCGCCACACCTGCAACACTGGATATGTTAACAATCTCCGCGCTGCCCGCCTCTTTCAAATATTTCGACGCGGCACGAATACAATGAAACGGCCCCATGAGATTTACTCCCATAATGCGATCCCAAATCTCCGCCGTGGCCCCTTCCAGATCATCATGCTTCACGAACGACGTGGTCCCGGCATTATTCACCAGTATATCCAGCCGCCCAAAGGTTTTATGAGCAGCATCCATCATGGCCTGACAGGCCGCGTCATCGGCCACGTCAGCCTGGAACGCCAGCGCCTTGACCCCGGCAGCCTCTACCGCTTCCGCCACCTCTTCAGCTTCCGCTTTTGATCTGCTGTAATTGACCAGCACATCGCATCCCTGCTGAGCCAAAGCCAAAGCGGTGGCTTTACCCACACCCCGACTCGCTCCGGTCACGACAGCGGCTTTTCCTTTAATCTCCATGATGTACTCCTGTAATTGAGGCTGCATTCCCTCAACCAATATTGTTTCGAACCAGACAATGCTGCCATGCGCATATAGTCAGTTCTTTGAAGCGATTACCGAAGCTAGTGTACACTTTGGCGCAATACGAACGAAATACACGACCCATTACGAAAGTGCGCATGTCCGATCAAAAACAACATGTCGATCCCCGAACCCTGAAGGGTTTTCAAGACCTGCTGCCGGAGGATTTAATCCACCGCAAACAGATTATTCGTACCATCGAGGAGATATTTGAAAAATACGGCTTCGTCCCTCTGGAGACCCCTGCACTGGAACATCTGGATGTACTGCTGGGTACAGGTGGCGAGGAGACGAACAAAGACCTGTTCCGCATGGAAAGCCCGGAGGGAGAGGAAATTTCCCTTCGCTTCGATCTCACCGTACCGTTCGCACGACTGCTGGCCCAATATCCAGACAAGCTCAAGGTGCCCGTTCGTCGCTACGCCATTGGCCCGGTATGGCGCGCGGACAAACCAGGGCCAGGACGTTTTCGTCAATTCACCCAATTCGATGTGGATGCGGCTGGTTCGACTTCGGTAGCGGTCGACGGCGAGATCATTTCTATCATGTGCGAAGTAATGGTTACCATCGGCGTGCCCGAGTTTCGGGTACTCATCAACAATCGTAAACTTATCGATGCCCTGCTGGATAGCTGCGGTATCCATGACATTGCCCGGCAGAAACATGTGCTGCGCGTGGTGGATAAACTTCAAAAAGTGGGTATGGATAATATCCGGCTGGAACTGGGGCCGGGACGAATCGACAAATCCGGTGATCCCATCCCGGGCGTGAAACTGGATGAATCGGTCATTGACCAGATCGTTAATTTCATCAGCATCAAGGGCACATCCCGCAGCGAGATCGTAGACCATCTGGAACAACAGCTCCCGGACACGGAACTTTCGCAGGACGCCATCACCGAAATGCGTGAGCTGGCGGAAGTGCTGACTGCATTGGGCGTGGACGAAGGTCATGCGTGGTTCTCCCCCAGCCTGGCTCGCGGTCTGGATTATTACACCGGGCCGGTATTCGAAACGGTAATCCCCAAAGCACCTAAATTCGGGTCGGTCATGGGCGGCGGTCGCTACAACGGTCTGGTAGGGCGATTCCTGGATCGGGAAATCCCCGCTACAGGCATGTCAGTGGGACTGGATCGCCTCATGGCAGCACTGAAAAAATTGAAACTCGTCACCCCGGTGAAATCTACCGTGCAGGCATTGGTCGTGACCCTGGGAGACATCCCCGCCAGCGAAACGCTGAAGATCGCTTCTGAATTGCGGGAAGCAGGAATCCGCACGGAAGCGTATTTCGGGAAAAAGAATCGCATGAAAGATCAATTGTCCCACGCGGACAAATATGAGATTCCCGTAGCGATCATTATCGGAGAAGACGAACTGGCGAACGGGCAGGTAGCTATCAAAGATCTGCACACCGGCAAACAACTCAAAGAAGATATCGGTGACCGGGACGAATATCGCAAAGCAGGCAAGAATACGCAGGTGACGGTTGCTCGTTCGGAAATGGTGGCGCAGGTACAGACCTTCTTAAACGACCTGAACGATTAGAGCCATCTGTATCTAGTAAGCGATATCTCGCTGCTCGAAAGAAGTCTTTGCCTTGAAGAGATTGCCGCACTTAGCGGGTTATCGCTGGCCCATTATACAGGGACAAAATGATCCCTCAACTGAAATTAATGATGGTAAAGAAATAATTTCAATGGATGCCATTCACCATGATATGCTCAAAATTGGTGAACTTTATAAAAAATAATAATTCAAAAACTAGTGAGTAAAAAATGACAAAAGGACAGTCCACAAGATTAACAGCACAGCACAAAGAATCACAAGGAGTTGTTGGTATTTTCGGGGAAGATGCCAAACGTCACGATATCTCTGTTGGAAATGTACAAAAAAAGGTTTTAGAAGTGTTAAGAAGAGAATTTCCAAACTTGATCTTTAAATATAGAAAGATAATCAGTAAAAACGAAATAAATGAAAAACTGCAACAACTTGATACAGAATTAGGGCAAACGCTTTTTGTGTCAAGCGCAAGTATTAGACCTGATGGGGGTATAATTGAAGTTAAAGACAATAATGACAATTGGAGAATAATACTCATCTCTGAAGCAAAACACCAAGGAAAAGACATTGACAATATTGAAATTGGGAAATTAGTAGGTACAAAAAATAACCAAGACCTTATGGCTGCAGGGAATGCAATTGAACGATCTCATAAAAACATTGCAGAAATCGCCAACTATATGCTGTCAGAAACACACTTCCCTTACATTTTGTTTTTAACAGGATCTAACTTTTTAACTCAGACTATTAATGTGAGACGTCCTGATGGAAGAGTCGTTGAACTCGAACACAATTCTGGAACTCTAAATAGAATCGACCGTCTAACTGCTGCAAATTATGGCATGCCTATAAACACAAATTTATGCAAAAACAAGATAGTTGACCAAGGGGAACATTCAATAATGCTACAAGCAACTTCAATTTATACACAAGGAAATGGCGAAAAATGGAATCCCGAAGAAATGCTTGAAGTAATGCTTGAAGTCGCAAAAACGTCGATCGATGTAATAGGCGATGACCTTCAAAAATGAACACTCCCACATTTAGCTAAAACTCTTTATTGACCGTATCTCATATTATGTTTATATTTACGCTTACGAAACAGTATATTTTATTGTCACCGCATGGTGGTTTGATTTGAATATGAACAGAATAAAAGATGTTTTAGATGATAAAGGAATCAAACAAATTTGGTTGGCTCAGAAATTGGGTAAAAGTTACAATATAAAAAATTCTTACGTAAACAACCGAGGGCAACCAAGCATTGAAGATCTTTATAAAATCGCAGAGATACTCGACATTGAAACTAAAGAATTATTAGTAGAAATGAAAGCTGTTAACGATGGCAAATAAATCTCATTTTAATAGCGGATTAAAAGCGCTAAATCAGCAGAGAAGAGAAGGTAAAAAGCATAGTGCTAAAATAGACAATGTTAATATCACTAAAACCATACAAGCTTTCTATACTGAAGATGCTATTAAGTTTTTAAAGAAAGTTCCAGATAATTCGATCCAGCTCATATTAGTTGATCCACCTTACAATTTAGACTTAGATACTTGGGATACTTTTGAGAACTATTTAGAATGGGCAAGGCAATGGCTTGATGAAATTTTTAGAGTATTATCACCAACGGGAAATTGCGTAATATTTGGAGGATTCCAGTATCAAGACTTAAAAAAAGGAGATCTACTTGAAATATTACATTATACAAGGCACAATACTGATTTGAGATTTACCAATTTGGTTATTTGGTATTATAAAAATGGTATGAGTGCACATCGGTATTTTGCAAATAGACACGAAGAAGCAGTTTGGTTAACTAAAACGAAAAAATATTATTTTGATTTAGATTCAGTTCGTTCTCAATACACCCCAGAACAAAAAAAATTAGCTTTAAAGGATAAAAGACTAATTCCAGAAAATATTGAGAAAGGAAAGAATCCAACAAATGTTTGGGAAATAGGTCGACTAAATGGCAATTCTAAAGAACGTGTAGGTCATCCTACTCAAAAGCCATTAGAAATTATCAGAAGGTTTGTAAAGAGTTTATCATATGAAGGCTCAACGGTTTTAGATTTCTTTGCTGGTTCGGGTACAACAGCGAGAGTTTGTGTTGAAGAAAATAGACATTCAATAATGGTGGATTCAGATGAGAAAACATTAGAATATTTCAAAGAACATATTGAGAAAAAAGAAAACCAAGTATTTCATAAACCATTTGAACAGCATATAAACAAGGATTTAAAGAATATTTTTAAGCTAATTCAAAGTTCGAATACATATAAATCTGAAAAATAATCATAATTTTTCGCCTTACGGATGAATAAAAAATGCCAAGACAAGTACAGCACTCTTTACTAACAAAAGCAAAAACTAACAAGAAAGATGAGTTTTATACTCAACTTACTGATATAGAAAGTGAATTGAAACATTATAAAAGTCACTTTAAAGACAAAGTAGTTTTTTGTAATTGTGACGACCCACGAATTAGTAACTTTTTTAATTATTTTTCCGGAAATTTTGAAAATTTCGGACTAAAAAAAATAATAACAGCTTGTTATGGAAATCAAGAAAACGATTTATTCAATTATAAAGAAACTGAAAATGGATTTTTTATCGAATACACAGGTGATAATGGAGAAAAAAATATATCCAATGCAGATGAAATTAACATAGTTCAGCTTAAAGGGGATGGTGATTTTCGAAGTACAGAGAGTATCGACCTTTTGAAACAGTCCGATATTGTTGTTACTAACCCACCATTTTCATTATTTCGAGAGTATGTTGATCAAATAATAAAACATGATAAGAAGTTTTTAATAATTGGAAATATAAATGCAATTACATATAAAGAAATATTTAAACTAATTAAAGAAGACAAGGCTTGGTTGGGTATAAATCTGGGCAGAGGCATTTCGGGTTTTATAGTTCCAGAACACTACGAACTTTATGGTACAGAAGCTCGTATTGATAGCTCTGGAAATAGAATAGTTTCTCCAAATAATTGTTTATGGTTAACAAATTTAGACACATTTAAACGACACGAAGATATCGTTCTTTCAAAAACATATTATGGAAATGAAAGCGAATATCCTAAATATGACAACTATGATGGCATTAATGTAAACAAAACCAAAGACATACCTATGGACTACAATGGTTTTATGGGTGTGCCAATAACGTTTTTACACAAATTCAATCCTGAACAATTTGAAATAATAAAATTTAGAAAAGGAAATGATGAAAAGGATTTATCAATAAATGGTAAATGTCCATACTTTAGAATTATAATCAAGAATAAAAGATTACAAATATGAATCTATTGATAGCCAACGCTGAGCGAAATAAATAAAATAAAAACGACACCAATGTGTATAGCACTGTCCCTCGCAAGTAATCATCCGGACTGATACCACTGAAGTTTCTGCATTGTGGTGGTGTAGGGTCAAATAAGTCCTGTTCCTCGCAAATAATAGACCGTGTAATATTCATTCATCTTTGCTCCATTCGCATCAATGATTAAGTACGCCAATCTGGGGCAATACAATAGCATAATGTATTTTTGTCCTCGAAYTACCTAACATTTACAATTGCGAGAAGGCCGGAGACCGACGCGGCAATCTAAATTATCCAACAACTATGGAAGTGGATAAACAGCGCATCTCGAGTTAGATAAAATTAGCAGGGCCAGTTTTCCATTAGATGCGCCACGTCCTCATAGCCCAGCAATTGCGCCATACCTACCGGAGTGACACCGCCGGAAAAATGCTCGCGGATATGGATGCTTGCTTCGTAAAACAACAATAGCCGAGCCAATTCCAATTGCCCTTTCAGCCCTGTCCAATGAAGCGGCGTCATGCCCAGCTTGTCCTGCACATTCGGTTCCGCACCCTGTTCCAGCAATGCGGTGGCAGCGTTGATGTCTCCGTTCCTCACGGCAAGATACAGGGGAGAAACAAAGTCGGCATCATGCGAATCGGTATGGAAAGATGTTTCAGTTAAGGAGGGTAAAGCAGATCGGGGCTGCGATGGTAAAGCGTCCGAGATAACGGTTCCAGGTAGCGGTCTACCGGAATTATGCATAGCCACATCCCCTCTGAGAGTTTGCAATGCGTACCCGATCTTCATCTTTACAGAGCATATTCGATGCCAACGAACCAATCACAAAGGCTAAAATCGCATAAGGTCTTGGGAAAAAAGAGGTTGCATTTTCTTTGCATATCGGATTTCACAATATTGTCCAAGAAAATATGTACAATTTTGTACTTCCGAACAATTTCGACCATACACGCCCACATCGCACCCATTGGAAAAATCATGCTACAATAGCTCGTTTAACCCGGGAATCATTGTGAAAAACGACCGCCACATTCAAAAACTCATTCGCTGGGCCCTTCGCGAAGATATTGGACCGGAAGATATCACCACTCGCCTGACGGTACCGGAGAACACTCAATGCCGCGCTCGTCTGGTAGCCAAGCAGGACGGGGTTCTAAGCGGAATCAATCTGTTTCGCCGCGTATTCGAGGAAATGGACAGCGATATGTCCCATTGGCAGGCTTTGGAAGACGGGAAGTCCTTTAGAATGGGACAGGAGCTGGCATCATTTTCTGCCCTAACCCGCGCCACACTCACGGGCGAACGCACAGCACTGAATTTCCTACAGCATCTTACTGGMGTRGCMACACTCACCYATCRACATGTTCAGGCRGTAGAYGGKTTCMAWGTRCGAGTCTGCGATACGCGGAAAACMACYCCYCTSTTTCGCGATCTGGAAAAGGCGGCGGTGGTTCACGGAGGCGGTCATAATCACCGACAGTCYTTGTACGATGGTGTGCTCATCAAGGAAAACCATATCACTGCGGCGGGAGGAATTACCCAAGCCGTGACCCAGGCGAAATCGGGTACGCACCATCTGATGAAAATCGAAATCGAAGTGACGGATTTGAAAGAGTGCGGAGAAGCGGTGGATGCGGGAGCCGAGGTCATCATGCTGGATAACATGTCCTTAGATGATATGCGATCAGCCGTAGAGACGTATCGCGAAAAAGCCATTCAATTTGAAGCCAGCGGCAATGTATCACTGGATATCATCCGCGACATAGCCGCTACAGGTGTTCATATCATTTCCATCGGCGCCCTCACCCACTCCGCACCTGCCGCCGATATTTCCTTACTCATTGATCAAGACTAATCATGCCGTCTGATTCCGTGTTTCATACCCTGCAAGAAAACTGGCCCAGCGATATACCTATTGCACGGCGGCTCTTCGCATTCGATGAAATCGATTCCACCAACACCTACGCCCTGGAAAACGGGGAGTCGGGATCCGTCATTCTCGCCGACAGTCAATCAGCAGGGCGAGGTCGTCGAGGTCGCACCTGGTTCAGCACACCGGGCAAAGGCCTATGGTTTACGGTGGTCATGGGTGAACCTTTCGAAGGCCTGGTCATGGCGGCAGCACTGGCGGTGCGGGACGCTATTGCTCCCCGACATGAAGTCGCCATCAAGTGGCCCAATGACATTCTGGGCAGCGGAAAAAAATGCTGCGGTATACTCATCGAAAGCCAGGGCGACCGGACAGCGCTGGGCATTGGGGTAAATGTACACCACGTCGCGGAAGACTTCCCGGAAGAATTGCGAGAGAAGGCTGGATCATTGGCATCCATCTTCGGCGGCACATGGTCGCGAGAGGTATTATTGCTGGACATATTGCGCCACCTGGATCAAAAGGTTATGCTCATCCAGCAAGGCCACTTTGAGGCGGTACGTAAAGAATGGGCTCAGGCATGCAACCTTATCGGGCGACGCATATCCATCAATAACGAATCCGGCGTGGTGGAAGACATTGACCATCGCGGCGCGTTACAATTACGGACTTCGCAGGGCACACAAACGGTGTTCAGCGGCGACATCACTTATTTGAACGGAGAATAATGCCATGTTAATTGTGGTAGACGTGGGCAATTCAAATACAGTCATCGGCGTATATGAAGGTGACGAATTAAAAGGAAGCTGGCGCATCGTTACGGGAAACTACCGTACCAGCGATGAGCTGCGCGTCATGTTCACCACGCTCCTCCAGCAGGATGGCATTGCGATGGAGCATATCGAGGGCTGTTGTATTTCCAGCGTGGTGCCCCAGGTCAATATCGCACTGGAGCATGTATCGCGAAAGGCCTTCGGGGTAGATCCCATTATGGTAGAGCCCGGCATCAAGACGGGACTCAAACTCCATAATGAAAATCCCAAAGAACTGGGCGCGGATCGATTGGTGAATGCGGTAGCAGCCGTAGACGAACACGACGGGCCGCTGATCATTATCGACTTCGGCACTGCCACAACCTTCGACTATATTTCAGAAAATGCCGAGTACAAAGGCGGCATCATCGTACCCGGAATCCAGCTTTCCGCCGATGCACTTTTCGAGCATTGCGCCAAACTACCCCGCGTGGATATCTCCATTCCCGATCAGGTCATCGGACGTAACACCGTCTCCAATATTCGCTCCGGCCTGACCTACGGGTATGCCGATATGGTAGACGGCCTCGTGCGGCGCATGAGCAAGGAAACCAACACCACCCCTACGATTATTGCCACAGGCGGCCTTTCGGAAGTCATTGCCAAAGCATCGAGCAGCATTCAGATTGTAGATCCCATGCTGAGCATGAAGGGACTGCTCTCCATATACAAAAAGAACACCCGGACACCCGCATGATACGACTTCTCATCACAGGATTGGCAGCAGGTATCTTTGTCGGTTGTAGTAGCGAGGAGTCTGCGAGCAGCAAAACACCGTCAAGCCAATCAAGCCCCGCCTCTGAAAATAGTGCAGAGGAACTCCTGGAAAACGCTTCCATGACGGTGGCGGGACTGGATTTGTATATGCACAGCGATAAATTCACCGTGCATGACACTGCCAAGCCCACGTTCTGGGTACACGCAAGCAAAGGGGAACTCACCGGGGATGAGTCGTTGTGGACGCTGACAGACACGCAAGCCGTTATATAYCRKSWSKRWGMGGNCGMTNTGCGAATGCAGGCAAARCRGGGCTGGTTCGATCARRTAAAAAACACGGCTCAATTATCCGGCGGCGTAACCATCGAATCAGGTACCATGAAAATCAGTACCGATGAGGTTAATTGGGATAATGAACATGGCACTGTAACATCTTCCTCCACGACAGAACTCCAAAGGGGACCAACACATATCACAGCAACGAGTTTTACCATGATACCGAAAACAGGCGGCATCCGACTTAGCCGTCCTCAAGGCACTATATACATTGGAGACCTATAGCATGCGAATTTTCTTAATCACTTGTATCCTCCTAATCATGAGTGGAGCCGCTATGGCTCAAGAAAAATTCAGCTCTGATTCGTTTGAAGCCATCACCATTCGAAAAGCAAAGGAATTGGAACTGGATACCAAAACTTTTCAGATAACGAATATTACCGGACCAGTAGATCTGACACTCATCTCGAAAGAGGAGGCAAATAATCTCGACCTCAAGGCAGATGTACTGGAGATACGCTATGCAGATGATATATCCAAATCTCCGTCATTCATCTATATGGAAGGCAATGTGGATATATTCATTCAAGGACGTAAAATCCTCTCCGACAAGGCCGACATTGATCTTGAAAACGGATTGGCAGTATTTACAGGGAAAATCATCGTAACCTTACCGGACTCTGAGCCCATAACCGCTAAGCGCATGACACTGAATATGAATACGAGTAAACTTACCCTTACTGATATGATTATTCCTCGCCTCAGCATAACCGATCCAACGCCATGACCGATTCGACTGAAAACATCCCCGAGAACACCATCCTCCACACCACCGAACTGGTGAAAAAGTTCAAAGGGCGTACGGTGGTGGATCAGGTCTCTATTGACTTGGGTGCCGGCGAAGTAGTGGGTCTGCTGGGAGCCAACGGTGCCGRRRWMRYYWYYMYKTTCAGCATGGTGGTGGGGCTGCTGCGCCCCACCTCAGGACAAATCATGTTCGACGGCCATGACGTTACCCGGCTTCCCATGTACAAACGCGCTCGAAAAGGTATGGCGTACCTGGCGCAGGAACCGTCTGTGTTTCGCGACATGACAGCACGGGAAAATATCGAAGCCATCCTGGAATTTCAGAAGATGAGCAAGGCACAGCGTAAAGAACGCACCGACGAGTTATTGGAAGAGTTGAACATCGTCCATATCGCCAACGCGAAGGCGTATACCCTTTCCGGAGGAGAACGACGTCGCGTGGAAATCTGCCGCGCTCTAGCTACCAATCCAAAAGTGTTTCTTTTAGATGAGCCTTTTGCCGGAATCGATCCCATTGCCGTGGCGGAACTGCAGGAATCAGTAGCGGAACTGAAGAGCCGGGGCATTGGCGTATTGATTACGGATCACAACGTCCGCGAAACACTGCAAATAACAGATCGGGCGTACATTCTCAGCGAAGGTTCTATTCTCACATCGGGAACGCCTCGGGAAATTGCCGATAACCCTATAGCCCGAAAAACCTACCTGGGCGAGAAATTCAAAATGGACTTTGACGACGCAAGTATCTGAATAAACTTTCTTTAAATTTGATGCAATTTCGAGTTCAACATCATTAACCAAGTGTATTAACGAACACCCCCCTTGATCCCCCTCAATGGGGGAATGGTTTTAGGGTACGAACCGGGTAGATAGGTAACAGAATAAACCGGGCACATGGGTACCACATTAGCTGTCAGATTTCGCCTTCGATTCCCGTGTTGCCGCTCCGAAGATTCCTTTAGACATAGTAGATGTCGCCTCTTCCGTACACTCCTGATACACCTCTGTCCTGGCTGGGAAGTGTAGTAAAAAGGCGAAAATGGACACAAATCAGCCTGTATACAGACACTATATACAGATAAATAATTGATAATATTTATCAATTACGACATCAAACAACATCATATTGTAGCAAAACCTCTTGGTTTCAATATTTGGTTGCTATATATAGTAGGTTTTGGTAAAGTAAAACAAGCTATTTTTGACTCTTTGCCCGAGTTTCATACTTGTCGGGTATGGGGAACACCGATACCGGCCATGCCGGATCACGAAAGATACGGAGGATAATGCCAGATGGGCTTCCTGTCTAAACTTTCCAATGACCGAAAATATGAGATTTCCGGTGTCATTTTATTGGCTATGGCGTCGTTTCTTTTTTTGGCTCTAGCCACGGACGCGTATCAGGGAGACAGCAATAGATCCATTTCCAATCTGGGTTCCGGCGGGAGTCTGCTGGCGGATATCCTGTACATTCTCATCGGACACGCCTCTCACTTCATCTATTTCATGTTGGGCGCCTGGGGACTCATGATGCTGCGGCATCAGCCCGTGGATCGCATCGGGTCACGATTTGCTGGCACGTTTCTACTCATCGCATCAATAGCAGGCTTCCTGCACATTAATTTTAACCAACAGACAGAACCTGGCGGAGCGGTGGGTGCTTTCGTAACCCATTTAACGCAACCCATGTTCGGATACATCGGCGCCAACGTAATTATGATTACATTGGCTCTGGTAGGGTTACTTCTTTCTACAGAATTCCTTTTTATCCGCTTGCTGAATTCCATGTATCACACTCTTGTTCTCGTGATTCGGTCCATCGATAAAATGAGACTGGAGTTAAAAGGCACACAAACTAAATCAGCTCGAAAGCCCAAAGCGTCGGAGAAAGTAATCACGGTAAAAACCAAGAAAACCGTTGACCCCGATGCGGTGCCATGGTATCAAACGGCACTGTCTTTCGCTGCCTCACTGATACAGACGAAAAGAAGTAAGGTTCGCGATGCGGTGGAAGCGGTACGGCGTAACCACAACGAAGAAGACTCCGGTGATTTGAGTCGTATGCGGGTGAGCAGTCAAACGGTAGAATCATCTTCTGCTCCAGATGAAATGGAAATATCGACACCCGCACCTGCCCCGAAAAAAGAAGAAGCAGCCCAACTTGAATTGCCAGGCGAAAAAGAAAATACGATTGTCATTTCTTCTGGCCCCACACCGGGACAAACACCTAATACAAAACAACTTAGACGAAAAACATTTGTAGAGGAATTGCCTGCTGATTATGTATATCCCAAGCGATATGCCCGGCCCACACTGGATTTGCTTGAAGAACCGCCCGAAATCGTTCGCCACGATTTAACCAACACGCTCCGTGAGACAGGAGTGCTGCTGGAGGAAACTCTCAAAACATTTGGTATCGAAGCCCAAGTCACAGATATTACTCGCGGTCCTACCATCACCCGCTTTGAACTGGAGCCGGCACAGGGCGTCAAGGTCAATCGCTTTATTGCTCTTACC
This sequence comes from Candidatus Hydrogenedentota bacterium, assembly GCA_002746185.1. Taxonomy (GTDB): domain Bacteria; phylum Hydrogenedentota; class Hydrogenedentia; order Hydrogenedentales. Next base: position 6,141 of record NVWG01000074.1, on the reverse strand, counting down.
GATGATATTGCTCTGGCACTGAAGGCCCACGGCGTTCGCGTGGAAGCACCCATTCCCGGCAAAGGGAAAGTGGGAATCGAAATTCCCAACACCGAAAGCGAAGCAGTATTCATTCGCGATCTACTCCAGTCCCGCGCCTTCAAAAGTAGCTCAGGCAAACTAACGCTTGCGTTGGGTAAAGATATTGCTGGAGAGGTGGTGTCAGCAGATCTGGCGACTATGCCTCACTTGCTTGTAGCTGGTGCCACCGGAGCCGGGAAAACAGTGTGTATCAAAACTATTCTGGCAAGTCTGCTGCTCACCAAGACCCCCGATGAACTCCAGCTCATGCTCATYGAYCCMAAAATGGTRGAGCTATCCATCTTCAAYGACATCCCCCAYCTCATCACCCCMGTMGTYATCRATCCRAAGAAAGCCGCGTCATCCCTCACCTGGCTCATCAACGAGATGGAAGAACGATATAAACTCTTCGCCCACCTGCGCGTCCGTAATATCGAGGTGTACAACGAAAGCGTAGACAACGGCGAGATAGAAGTGGAACAGAGCGAAGAAGAGGATACGGAAAATATCGCTTCGATTCGACAATTACCCTATATTGTATGCATAATCGACGAATTAGCTGACTTAATGATGCTTGCCCGAGCGGAGGTGGAAGATGCTATTGCCCGCCTGGCTCAACTGGCTCGCGCGGTGGGAATACACCTGATTATCGCCACGCAACGGCCGTCCGTAGACGTGCTCACGGGAGTCATCAAAGCAAACTTTCCTTCTCGTATTTCATTCCAGGTTTCTTCCCGAGTGGACTCGCGATGCATCCTGGATGAAATCGGTGCCGAGCGACTTATCGGTCGAGGCGACATGCTCTATCTGCCTCCCGGCCAAAGCAAACCACTTCGTATCCAGGGGGCATTCGTTAGCGACGATGACATGAACACCCTCATCGCTTATCTGAAGAGACAGGCACCGCCGCAGTACCGTGATGAGATCGAAAATTTCGGCAAACAAACTGAAACCATCGGAAATTTGGCGGACGAAAGTGACGAATTATTTGACGACGCAGTGCGTGTTGTGATAGAAACAGGGCAGGCTTCTATCTCAATGGTGCAGCGTCGCCTGCGGGTRGGATACACACGAGCGGCTCGGCTCATCGAYATGATGGAGCTGAAAGGCATTGTGGGGCCGCACATGGGGAGCAAGGCGCGAGACATTCTCGTATCGGTTCCTCAGGGGAGTGACGAAGTGGCATAGTTTTTTCCACTACGATCACACAGCAACATGTTGTAACGAGGGGACTATGGAAGAACATCGCTTTCCAGGAAAAAAACTGCGCGAGTGCCGTATAGAAAAGGGCCTCAGCCGGGGCGATGTCTATCGCAAACTTCGTATACCCATCGATATTATTACTGCCCTCGAAGAAGGAAATGTACCAGCCCTCCCCTCATTGCCCTACACCACAGGTTTTATTAAGACCTATTGCGCGTACCTGGAGATATCCCCAGAACCCTATATTGATGCTATATTAGCCGCCACACGGCCTACTCGGCGATTCATCCGGCTTACAGAAGCAGCACCAAAACGCCCGGCCTGGCTCCAGGAAGCCGCTATGTGGGCAGGAATCGTGGGGATCATCTTATTGGGATGGCTGACCTACAGCTTTGTATTTCACCCAGAAAGCTCTCCAAAGGATACGCAAGTTCAAGCCGGTACCATGGATCTGCGGGACATTCCCCGTATCGGGCAATAACTCCCGACTTTATTTAGCACGGTTGATTCTCCACAGCGCTTTGCTTCACAATACTTTCAGGTTTAATATCCCCTGCGGAATGCGGAATATTGTTATGAATTTACCCAACAAACTTACCGTCGCTCGATTAGTCATNGTACCCCTGTTCGTCATCCTCATGTCKTATGAGCATGTCGTCACRTATACMATKGCCTATATTWTTTTTGCWGYGGCATCCATWACWGATTATTACGATGGCAARATTGCSCGYGAACAAAACCTGATTACSAATTTCGGAAAACTAATGGAYCCYTTGGCGGAYAAAGTGCTCATGGCGGCGGCGTTTGTCATGGTCATGAAAGTACCGCAGCTCCATGTACCCGGCTGGGCCATCGTAGCCATTCTGGCCCGGGAATTCATGGTTACCGGAGCGCGCTCCCTGGCCAGCGAAGGCGGCCACGTCATCGCTGCAAACAAATGGGGTAAACTAAAAACCATCCTACAAATGGTCTACATTTTCACCTTCCTTTTCTTCGCTACTGTGTTCCTGGGCCTGGAAAGCATGGCACCGGAATTTTATAACAGTTATGCCGAACTACTGCGCGGTTCATCCTTGGTGGGCATCGTTTTTGTATCTGGATTCACCGTGTTTACCGGCATTCAATTCGCCCATGCCAACTGGGATGCATTGAAGCTGGGTCCTCAGTCATGAGTGACATATCCACTTCCGTACTGAAGGTCAATACGGCTGCCTATCGTCACAATATCGGAGTTGTTCGCAAGCACATCGGCGACGATTGCGGCATCATTGCGGTGGTGAAAAGCGATGCATACGGGCTGGGAATGATACCTATGGCCCAACGTGCCATATCTGAGAATGTAGACATGCTCGCTGTTGCAACCGTAGCGGAAGGCATGGAGCTGCGTGAACACTATCCTGACATCCCAATATTGGTCATGGTTCAACCCAGCGAAGAAGATATACCTGCTGCCGTACAAGGCGATTTACGAATTACTGTTTCCAATTACGCCACTGCAGAGCAGTTGGGTCTACAGGCCAGTAAAATGAAAAAAATCATGGCGATCCATTGCGAAATTGATACCGGTATGGGGCGTCAGGGCTTTTCACTTGAGGAAGCGCCCAAATCTCTACTAAAAATTACCCGCATCTCCAATGTGGATATCGAAGCCATCTTCACTCATTTCCCCAGTGCCGATGAGCCGGAGGATCCGTATACCGCCAACCAGGCGAAAAACTTTCGCACACTTCAGACACAATTATCCAAAGACGGTATCCCATTTGAATACTGTCACGCATCCAATAGCGCGGGCATCATGCTGCAGCAAAATTGCTCTTTCGACATGGTGCGGCCGGGCATCATGACCTACGGGGTCTGGCCCAACAACAAAGTGCCCGAAGATTCCCCCTTACTGCCCGTTATACAGTGGGAATCGAAACTGGTCCTGATTAAAAATTTACCCGGAGGAGTCAGCGTCAATTATGGGCGCATCTATAAGACACAAAAACCCATACGTACTGGAGTGATACCTGTGGGGTATGCTGACGGTTATCCGTATGCCCTATCCAACAATGCCGATGTTCTCATACGCGGTACGCGATGCCCGGTTCTGGGTACGGTAACCATGAATCAAATAGTCGTTGATTTAAGCGAGGTACCCGAAGCAACTGTTGGTGATATAGCCGTACTCATTGGTCAAGACGATGAGGAACGTATTCAGGTGGAAGAATTAGCCCACCGCGCCAACACCATCGGCTATGAAATCCTTACTGGCATCAGCGCCCGGATCCCCCGGGTGTATCTGCCTGCCTGAAGGATCCCGTTCCCATGGCTCAGACCTACTTCATTGACGGCTATAACCTGCTCCTCCACGCCCCCGAACTGAAACGCCTGGCCAATCGCGATTTGGAATCTGCCCGGGAAACCTTCATCAACATGATTATCCCCTGGTGTATGAATTCAGGAGAACAGGTCAACATTATTTTCGATGGACAGGGCCGCCGTACTGAAAAAGCCGAGTCAGAACACGTTGCACCCAATCTGAATGTAATCTATACCTCCGGCAACACCACTGCCGATGCCATTATTGAACGGGCTGTATTCAAATCCCAGCAGCGCATGTCGGTCATTGTGGTCAGTGCCGACCGGGGTATCGTGGATCTGTGCATGGGTATGGGAGCATTGATCATGAGCCCTGCGAATTTCTGGACCCAGATTCAGGAGAGCGATCAACAGGTGGAACGCAAGATTGCCTCGTCCAAGGAGAACTCTTCACTCAATCGCATGGAGGACAGACTGGGCAGCGATGCCATGGATAAGCTGAAAAAACTCCGGGACTCGCTGGACGACTAAATATCTTTTCATAAACCTGAGACAGAAATAACGGTTCTCGGGGCGAGGAGATTGCCGCACTTCGCTACGCTTCGTTCGCAATGACATCGTTTCTGTGTCATTGCGAGGACGGCGAAGCCGGACGCGGCAATCTGGTCACCCCTGTGACCACGAATCAAGGGGCGTGACATCTCGTGCCGATGAGACCCTATATGTGAAATCCTTTTTAACAAGAGGCGAGAGGAACAGTTTGTCTCAGGTTTATGAAAAGCTATTTAGTTCTATTTTTACTCGTTGTTGGTATAAAACGTGTTTAGCATTACTGCAATAGCTTCGGGATCATCTTCCTGCAAGAAATGTCCGCAATTTGGGATGGGTATAATTTTAGCCTGAGGAAGTTCGTCCTTAACGCGTTGCATGGTCTGAGCTACATCCGGGAGTATACGATCATTTTCGCCGTAGATAAGTTGGATTGGACCTTTGTATTGGGATAGCTTTTCAGCGATTTCATGAAATCCTTTCATACTCAATCCTTGTCCCCCCTTCAATAATCCCGTCCTGGCCTCCTTAGTCTGAAATGGGTCCTGATAACCTTTCATGACTTCTTGCGTGATGTTCTGCTTATTGTATACACCGAATTTTAGTGAAAATCTCATGCCTGMTGGACTGGCCATCCAGYTGCGTATGAGAGGGAGTCGAATGGCCAAACCAAATACTTTAACTGCCCAGGACATTTCCGGATAAACCAACGTGTTTAATAGCACGAGGCTCCTTACTTTTTCGGGATGACGTAATGCCCAGAAAATTCCAACCGGCCCGCCTAAATCATGAACCACTAAATCGATTTTGGTGATACCCATTTCTTCCATAAACCCTTCCAAAATTTTCTCGTAATAGATAAAACTATATCGTGTGTCAGGAGGTTTATCTGACAAGCCATAGCCAGGTAAATCAATGGCTATCGCTCGTTTCTTTTCGCCGACTATGGGAAGGATATTGCGCCAGAGATGGGCGGACGTGGGCCAACCGTGCAGCATGAGTGCTACTTCATCATTGGCATCGCCGCTTTCAAGATAATGAATGTTAATGTCGTTTACTTCGATAGTATGGCTGGCAGGTTTGGGGTTGATTGGCATGGAATGTCCTCTGATACGTATATTGGCTGCTTGGTTTTTTCCCTCACGACACATCGTACTCCTTACTTGGAGTTATTTTCCATTTCGGTCTCCTTATGCGAATATAGTAGGGAATTATAACCCATTGTCAACTTGTTCAATCTTATACATTACCAAATAATATAAGGAAGGTTCGTAAAAAATTTGTACTTATAGACAGCCAGCGTACAGTAAAGCATGAAGAATGTTATTATAGTCATGGAAGAACAGGAGGTAGTATGAAAACGAAAACTGTGATGTTAACGGCAATAATTGCCCTCACGGGAGTGTTTATGTTGTTTAACCGCACTCCACACCAAGAGGTGAATGCCATGGAATATAATCCCCTAACCCCTGAAGAGCAGCGTGTCATCCTAGAAGAAGGAACCGAAAGAGCGTTTTCAGGTGAGTATAATGACCACAACGAAGAAGGCGTATATACTTGTAAGCAATGCGACAAACCTCTCTTCAAATCCAATTCAAAATTCAAATCGGGTACAGGCTGGCCCAGTTTTGACGATGCCGTGGACGGTGCTATCCGTGAAGTGAAGGACGGGAGCCGAATGGAAATCGAATGCGAAAACTGCGGCGGCCATATAGGCCATGTATTTCGTGGTGAGGGGTTTACACCCAAGAGCACCCGGCATTGTGCCAATTCCATCTCGTTGAGTTTCGTGAAAGAATCAAACGAGGCTCGTGCAATTTTCGCAGGAGGATGTTTTTGGGGGATTGAAGAAATCTTTAGAAAGCTTGATGGAGTTGTTGATACTGAGACTGGATACACAGGAGGAGAAAATGAAAATCCTACGTACGATAATCATGAAGGACATGCGGAGGCTATAGAGATTACATACGACCCAGAGAAGACTTCATATAAAGAACTGTTAGATTGGTTTTCTAAAGAGTATCCAAA
>NVWG01000073.1 GCA_002746185.1 Candidatus Hydrogenedentota bacterium | reverse complement strand
CCATGAGGGTAAAGAAGAGGCACGGTATCACCAGCAGATGATTGATTCGCAATTTTTTTGCGTCACGTACTTCCCACGCGCCGACAAACAGGTCAAACACGAGATAATGAATCCACCCTGCCAGCAGCGCGTGGTCGGATTCAAACAGCGTGCGAACCCCTGCCAGGGAATTAAAGTTCCCGCCATTTCCTTCACTGAGCCCTATGCCCATCATGATTGCATAGACCACCGCCAGCCCCATGGGAATGGCGAAAGAGTGCACGATGACCTGTGTGCCCTTCCAGCGTGGAGCCGCCACGAGAAAAACCCAAAGCGATATGGACAACACATTGCATATAGTAAAAACCGTTTCCAGATCCATCAGTCCGTTCCTTCCTGATTTGATTCTTTTTCATCATCGTTGGGGCTCACCATATCGGCCAATCCTGCGAAAGGGTTATGTTTCACTTCTTCTTCGCTGTGTCGTTCCCACGAAGTGCCGCCTCGATAGGCACCATCTTTCTCTCCGTGCTGATGCTCCACGTCGTGGCAGTAGACACACAGCAATTCCCAGTTGCTTCCGTCGGGTGGGTTGTTATCGTGATTGTGATCTTTGTGGTGGACGGTCAGCTCGCGCAGCTTGGCACCGGAGAATTCTTTGCCGCATCGTCCACACACATTGGGAAACAACGCCAACGCCCGCTCGCGATACCCAACTTCCCGGGTTGCTTTCTTACCACGAATTTCCTCCAGCAGCTTGGCCATGCGCTCCCGGTCGGGTCCTTTTTTCTTACGCGCCATGAATCATTCCTGAAAAGGGGTCACCACATAGGTGTGCCATACCTCTTTATATCAAATGATATACCAATCCACAACGTAGCGACTAAATAGCTTTTCATAAACCTGAGACAGGAAAACAGTCCTAGGTGTGAGGAGATTACCGAGAAACATAATATCCCCTTCGTTTTCCACCACAAGATTTTTCGCCGCCTCTTCAGTCCCTGATATACAACCTTCCGCTATCTCATGGGTGTTAGGAATCGTAGACCGAATATAAGAACAAACCCAACACCCAAGATTAAAGTTAGGCGAGTCCCAATCACCATGCTTACCGGAGGATCGGGCGGGGCAACCAAAGGTACATAGGTTTGAAATACGCTGTAAGCTGGCTTCTGTACGACCGTGCCCGATCCGGGTGGAACTTCTTTCATCAACCCGGACTCGACGTGTATCGGATTGGCACTTGCGTCTTGAACCAGTCTGAAGAAGTAGGCTTCACGCACATTCAGATCGTTGGCAATCTTCAGGATGTAGACCTCGAGCCGGTCAGCCTGATACTGGTCCGAGTAGGTCTCACAAAGTAGGTCGGGCCCGCCAAACTCGCTGATGATAATGGGTTTGGGGTTCACGTCGTTGTACAGGTCGTTGACGGCCGCCACGTACTGCGACCAGTACTCCGGGTCGTCGTACAGATGCAGGTCGACCAGGTCGTAGTTCGCGTTTTGAAAGACGTAGTCCAACCGCGTCAGTTGGTCAGCGTTTGCCGGCATGCCGCATTCCGTAGCCTGAAAGGCATCCACATTGAACGTCGTGCCTTCCACGCACAGCGTCTCGCCCGCGAGGTAGCCATTGCAGGCGGCCGCCAAGCGCAAACCGCCGATGGAGATGCCGCCAAGCACCACTTCCGTCTGTGGAGAATAGGTCTGGACCGCGGTATAGAGGATGTTCGCAACCACTACAAACTCCACCTCCGAACCAACGTACCAAAAAGGAGTCGTCCATTCGTTTCCGTACTGGATTTTGGCGAGTTGGTTCGGATAACGCTGCAACAAGTCTTCRATGTACTGCTTGAAATCATTGTTATCCGTRTTGACGCACGACTGGGGGTTTGAAACACCGCTACAGGCCCAAGCAGGACCGTTGGCCACGATGGTCATCATGGCCGTATAGCCATTGTTGGCAATGAACTGCATCCGGGCATCGAGGGGAGCCCAGTTATATGCATCCTCCGTTGGTTCGCGATCTGCCCAACGCTCGTCAAAACGAAGCAGTGATACGCCCAAGTTGGTCATCTCTTGCTGTGTAAACACCAGCTGTGAACTATCAGCCATCGGCGGAAAGGAAAGACCTAATTCCACCGTCCCCACAACAGCATTGGAAGAAGCTTCATTTCTGTTAGTGTTGTCCGAGCCATCGAAAACGCGATCTGCTTGAGCCAGTGCCGGGAGCGTCTGTACAACCAACACGAGGACAGTCAACACGATCTCCGTTGATCGCTTTCGCTTCCACAAAGACGATCGCATGGAACCCTGCCCATAGCCAGCTAACATAAACCCATTATTACAATAATTTTGCATCGACAACCTTTCGGWTTTGATATACACATCCTCTGACAAATCTCGGACAAAACACTCAGCACTGTAGTTACTTAATTTACTATACAGAATAATTACGTAATTATCAAATAGACGTAGCAAAGTGATTCCCAGCTTTGTACTAGCTGTTTGCCGTATTTGTATAGGGTCAGCGGAGGTGATGAAAAAGTCCTTAACGTGATGGTCCTCATTTGATCAAATGGGTTCAAGGAGGGTATTTGATGCAGTCACGGGGGGGATTGGAGTGTATTTATGAAGGATATGCTCAAGGAAAAATTGGTGCTGACTTAAGAACCACCGCTCCTTCGCTTTGTCGTATCCATTTCAATACATCAGAAGGTGTAGCCCCACTGGGTGTAGAAGAAATTTATATTTTTATCGGGCCCGGTGTCCTCGATGAAGTCCCCGGCATTAAAATAACTGTATCCCACCAGCACGTTCATGTGTTGACTGAATTTGTAGAAGAGGGTCAAATCAATGGCTGTACCCAGATCATCCTCGCCTGCTGCAGGCCGGGATAATGTACCGCCCGCGCCGTACAGGCCGTCATTATCATCCGCTAAACGCAGGAAATGGATGTCGGCTTTGGCACGCAGTTTACCAGGCATGGGCCAGAACCCTGCGGTACCACGCACATCGATTACGTTCTGCCGACCAACCACGTCCGAGAATCCCAAAAAGGCATGGGCCAAGGGGAAGAGCTGGTCGAATGTATTCACATCGCCGTCGTCGGCATCGTTATCACCKGAGGCATAATCTACGCCCGCCGTRATCCACGGCTTATAKTCGCAGTCTTTCCAGGTGTACGTCACTTCTACCGTAAGCATGTAGGCAAAAATATCCAACACCTCCGAGCCGCCGCCCTCCAACATGACTTCGCGCTCTCCGAATTGAATCGCCGCCTCCGAATCAAAGGTCCAATTCCCGGTGATAGTGCCGAAATAACGTCCACCCACGGTATATCGATCCTCTTCCACCGGGGCATCATCAACATGATTCTTTGCCAACGCGTAGGCATCTATGCTGGTACCTGATTCTCCCAGGGCGCGGGTATAGTATATTCCTGAAAACAAGATGTCATCGTTCGTGTTGTTAAACGTAAGCTCATTGGGATCGACCGTAACAGGCTGCGTAACAAACACGTCCAGCTTCCACGGTCCATTCCCTTGCACACGTACCGATACCCCATCAAAGATGCGGCGATTATTGGCCCAATCCAAAGGACTCACCAGACGCTGTTTGCCGAATTGTAGTTCCTGGCGCCCCAGACGCACCGTTACATCTTTTGATGCCAGTTGCAGTTTCTTCTCCACGAAAGTATTTTGAAAACTCCCCTCGTCGATATCCAGCGCGGCGCGTTTTCCGCCGGGCAAATCTCGGTTATTTAACGTGTTCATACGACCTTCGACGAATATCCGCCATCCGTCGCCGAAGTGAAGATCGGCGTGCAGATGAGTACGAAACAATGTAAAGGAATCGTCGTTCATTCCACCGAACCCAAAATTACGCCATTGCTCGTATCGAACCCGCTGCTCGCCGCCTATGGACAACCAYACCGAATCGGATATCTCGATCTTCTTCAGCGGTGCCAAAAAATGCGAAGACTCACTGGGATCAAACCCTGACCAGTCCTCTTCAAAACGAAGATTTTGAAGAGGCGGTGCATCCTGCGCGATAACGGATGTACTGACCATTGTACAGGCACATAAAACGAATATAGAACCAATTGAATACTTTTTCATGACCTTCCCCTTTTCCACATTTCCCTTGCACCCATCAATGTACATGCCTCAGGAGGATATAATCACACTATCACTTCCACATCATATTACATAGTTAAACACAAAATTCCATTAAATGTACACTTTTTTATCCACATTTATTTTTTCTCTAAAAAATACTCCCAAATAGAGCATTTAATATATTCTACTCAAGTAGAAAACATAGAACGTGTATAAATTTTATTGGAAAAGGGCTGTTTGTGTATTCATAAGGGCCGCTTTATAATGGGCTGTTTGACCAGAACCAGCAAAATAACTCTCATATTGCGGAGGATATACCATGAAAACGAAACTACTCTCCAGCGCGTTCGCCTTTCTGGCAGGATGTGTTGTCATGAGCTTCACCATAGGGGATAACGACAACACTGTTATCGCGCAAGAATCGCAAGCCAAGGAAGCCGCTGCTGATGAGCGCTTATTCATGCTCAATGTGCTTTGGTTCAAAGAAGATGGCGGCGCTGAAAAATATATGGAATACATGAAGGCTGCGGGTCCCTTTGTGGCCAAGTATGGCGGAAAATCCGATCAGGCGTATGTCCCCGTAGCAAATATGATCGGAGAATTCGACGCGGATTTGATCTTCTTTGTGGAATGGCCCAATCGAGCAGCATTTCTCGGTCTCGTTCAAGATCCGGAATATAAGAAAATCAGCCACCTGCGGGGAGAAGCGATAGTGGATTCCCTGCTTATTCAATGCAGCCCAATGGACGCAGCAGGATTGGGCGAATAGGATGAAAAATATTCGAGTTGAATTGTTCGTATGCCTCGTTCTTTTGGTGATGGGTCTATCGGTTGGGGCTGAGGAGGCCAAGGCCACTTCAGAGGATGTCAACGTCCGGAAATCTTTCGTAGCATTTGATGCGGTGGGCGTGGACGATCCCTGGACCATTGCGGGGGAACTGCGCATTCCACAAACCGAGCAGGAGACGTATCCTGCGGTCCTCATCGTTCATGGATCCAACGGGGTAGATACACGAGGGGTGTACCATGCGCAATCGCTGAATAACAACGGAATAGTCACATTGGAAATCGATTTGTGGGCAGCGCGTGGCAATTTCTCCGGTGCAGGAAAACGTCCCCGAGGCGTTCCTGAAACACTCCCGGATGCGTTCGGCGCATTGGCATTTCTGGCTAAACTCTCCTTTGTGGATGCGGATCGCATTGGCGTTATGGGATTTTCGTGGGGTGGCGTTGTGACCATGCTCAGTGCCACAACACCCTACAATGAGAAATTAGCACCTGACAAACTTAGTTTCTCCGCTCACGTAGCCTTTTATCCCATCTGCTGGGGATACAACCTTATACCCGGGTATGAATTTAGCGATCTGACGGGTGCGCCCGTGTTGATTCTGGCTGGCGCGTTGGACACGTATGACTCYCCCACTTCCGCWACCGAYYTGGTGGCAGCATTGTCGRAGGACAACMAGAAATTGGTGTCCGCCCACGTATATCCCAATGCCACTCACGGYTGGAATATGCARGGGGAYGTAGACATGACGATAAACGATCCGTTCGCGCATAAAGGCCGCGGAGGGGAAGTGCGATTTCTCTCGGATTCGGAAGTAGCCGATGATTCACGCATCCGAACTGATGCGTTTTTCCGTAAGGCTTTTGGAATCGAAGATTAGCGACTGGCAATCCGTCGCCACGCCAGATGCAGTGTCGCGCCCAGCGTTATAAGAATCACCACGGCTGCCGCTGACCATTTCGCGGACGTAGCGAACGACGTAGCCATAGCGAGCGTCTCATACTTTTCCGGGTACAACTTCAGCATGGTAACGATGCCTGTGTTTTCAATCAAATCCAAAACGAATACTGACAACGGCAGCATGGAGATGAAACAGCGTCGAGACGAACTCACGTTTGCGCTTCGGAGTGCCAACGTGAGCCATACCATAAACATGAGAGTATACACGATGGGATACGCTACATCCACCGTCATAGCTGCTCGCGCRTAACTCGCGCGCCCCTCCTCCCCGTATGCTTCGATCATTTCGTAGGCCGTCTCAGGAGAATAGGAGRATTTCAGATCCAAGGGCCCCGTATCCATATCAAAAGCTGAATTTGGGAAAATGTACAAGACGAATACCAGATACAAAACTATCAGCACCGCCAGCACGGGAAGTCGGGATATTTTCTCCAACGCCGTACACGGATTCATAGATGCGTGTTCACTTTCTGGCATCGGATTCCTTACCGTGACTTGTACGCAATAGCGCTGATTTCCACATCCAGTCCTGCCGCAATTTGCAATCCGCCAACGCATTCCCGAGCCGGAAATTTTCCAGAGAAAAATGTACGGTACGCCCCATTCATTTCCTGATAATCGTCCATACTTTTCAGATAAACGGTGACTTTCACCACATCATCGAAGGTATATCCGTTATCCTTGAGTACCGCGCCCAAATTCTCCATGACTTGACGTGTCTGGGCATCCGTAGTGCCGCTCTCAAACGTACCGTCGGGCTTAATCGGAATCTGCCCACTCACATACAGCGTATCCCCAGCACTTCGAGACGCGCTGAAAGGCAATTGCTGTGCCAACGCTATGCCCATCCCAACACACAAAAACATAATAGTAATCCAGGATAACCGATTCATACTGTAGCTCCTCTCTCTTCAAATGTATGGGCCAACCCCGTCTCGAAATCCGGAAAACGTGGCTCCCATCCAAGCGATTTAAGTTTGGTATTGGATGTTTTCGCCGAGCGAACGACGCTGGTCACGGTATCTTTGCCTATAGCTGTATTGGCTATCCATCGCGGCACATTTCCGGGTTTTTTTGCCCCGGCCAAACGCGCCGTTTCTCCCACGAAATCGCCCATCGTGACCGGGTGACCATCACACACATGATAAATCTCACCCGGAGTGCCATGCTCCAAAACGGCGATAATCCCGCTGGCCACATCTTCCACATGCACCACGTCCCACCAGTTTTTTCCATTCCCCGGTACCCGCATTTTCCCTTTTTTTACGCTCTCGATAATTTCGCCGTACCAACCGCCGTTTCCGTAGATATGACAGGGACGAATGACATTCGCAGGGAACCCATTTTCTTTAAAGGCATCCAACAGCATCTTCTCGGCCCATTGTTTCGTGCGGCCGTATTCCGTCTCCACATTAAAGGTAGACGTTTCATCCAGAACCGCGCCGTTTGCCTCGCCAGTCACCACGGTACTCACAAARATAAACCGTTGCAATGTGTCTCGATCCCGTACAGCATCATACAAATTCTGTGTGCCGTCGATATTCGCTGCGCGCAGCTTCTTCATATTTCGTTGGGAAGCGATTTCTGCGGCCGAGTGGACTACCACATCAATGGGGATATCGGCGAGGGCATTCTTCAGTGCCGTCCCATCCGTCAAATCAGCCCGTACTGGAGTGGCACCCATAGCGGTCAATGCATCCGCCGAACGCTCGCTGCGAGCCAATGCATTAACCGTATGCTGCCCGTCCCGTGTTAGTAGCCGAATCAGACACTCACCCAAAAACCCTGTGCCGCCTGTGATAAATATATTCATCGAAAATTCCCTTCTCAAACTGCCTTTGAAGTCGTAACGATATTGCTTCAAGTATAGTTTTCAACCTGCCTGTCTTCAAGCCTCGATTCTTCGCATAAAATGGAGACGACTACAAGTCAATCCAGCCAATGTTCTTTGYCCTTCGGCAAGTACACTCATAGATCGGCCTTGAAACCACCTATTTGTCTATCTACAATGCGGATGTCTACCTGTCCTGACAGTCACGGTGGATATCGTATAAAATGTAATTGATTTAAGGAAAGTTGATGCCAAATCAAAAGCAGTTGATAGCCATGTTTATCATGGGTTTACTATGCATCCATGCGAATGCGCAGGATCGCAACCCCAACGACTGGGCTTTTTATCTAGGCGATCAGGCAAGTAGTCAATACTCCCCGTTAACACAGATTACTCCTGATAACGTTACTGCACTCGAGAAAGTTTGGGAATACCGATCTGAAAATGGTGAACAGCTTGGGCAGATTCAGTGTAATCCACTAATTATTGACGGGGTCTTATACGGCGCATCCCCCAGGCTGAAAGCCTTCGCGCTGGATGCTGCGACCGGAGAAGAGCACTGGAGTTTTGATCCATTAAACGGCAGCTCCGCTTCCGGTGTAGTGCGCGGACTGATCTATTGGGCCGACGGAAATGATAAACGTATTTTGTATTCTGCTCGTCATTTTCTGTATGCGCTAAATGCCGACACCGGACTGCCCGTCGAATCGTTCGGCGACCACGGCAAGGTCAATCTCAAGGAAGGGCTAGGACGCGATGCATCCCGTCTACTCGTGGGCGCCAACACGCCCGGCGTGGTGTATAACGATCTCCTTATCATGGGCACCCGGGTGAACGAGGCGCATCCTGCTGCACCGGGACATATTCGCGCATACAATATTCGCACTGGTGAGCAGGTCTGGATATTTCATACCATCCCCGAACCGGATGAACTCGGATACGATACGTGGCCCAAGGATGCGTGGAAAACATTCGGCGGCGCGAATTCCTGGGCAGGCATGAGCCTGGATGCGAAACGAGGAATGGTATTCGTACCCACAGGCTCTGCAGCGTATGACTTTTATGGAGCTGATCGAGTAGGCGACAACCTCTTTGCGAATTCCCTCATTGCATTGAACGCCGAGACAGGCGAACGAATTTGGCATTTCCAGACCGTGCATCATGATTTATGGGACCGCGATTTATCTGCTCCACCCAACCTGATGACGGTTACCCACAATGGAAAAACCATTGATGCGGTGGCACAAATCACGAAATCGGCTCATGTCTTTCTTTTCAACCGCGATACAGGCGAACCGTTATTCCCTATTGATGAACTCGAAGTGCCTGCCTCCGATCTTCCCGGCGAAATCACCGCGAAAACCCAGCCTATCCCTACAAAACCGCCTGTATTTACACGGGAATCCTTCACGTTGGATGATGTAACTGATATCTCTCCGGAGTCACATGCCTACGTCACCCAGCGACTTAAACGGTACAAAACTGGGCGACAATTCATTCCGCCCAGTCGTGAAGGCACCATTATTTTTCCAGGCTTCGACGGCGGCGGCGAATGGGGCGGCGCGGCGGTCAATCCCGATACTGGCATACTTTATATAAACGGAAGCGATATGCCTTGGGTACTCACCATGGTGGCGTTACAGAAACAAAATGAATCGGGAAACCTTGCACGGGGCAGAAATTTATATGCCCGGCACTGTCTCCTTTGCCACGGCGTCGGCGGAAAAGGAGATTCGCAGGGAGAATATCCAGCACTCATGGATCTGAAGAAACGCATGAAGACTTCTCAGATCCGCGAACTCATTCTGAAGGGAAGTGAACGCATGCCGCCTTTCGCCCATTTAAAGGAACGTCAAGTGAATGATCTTATAGAGTTTCTTTTACAGGACAAACCCTCGACTAAGGAAGCTCAACCTGCAAATGAAATAAGTGAGGCCGCATCTTATGGCATGACGGGGTATAATCGATTTCTGGATCAGGACGGGTACCCGGCTATTAAACCTCCCTGGGGCACATTGAACGCCATCGACATGAACAAGGGGGAGATTCTATGGAAATCGGTGCTGGGCGAATATTCCGAACTGACTGCGCGCGGCATCCCAAAAACGGGTACGGAAAATTACGGCGGTCCAGCCCTCACRGCCAGCGGGCTGATTTTTATTGCCGCCACGCAGGACCACAAAATCAGAGCGTTTGATGCCAAGGATGGCGCTGAACTATGGTCCGGTGATCTTCCAGCAGGGGGCTATGCTACGCCCAGCATCTACGCCGTTGATGGTCGGCAATATGTAGTCGTCGCAGCGGGCGGCGGGAAAATGGGTACCGAAGCCGGGGACTCCTATGTAGCTTTCGCTTTACCACTATCTCCCTGACTTAAAAATTACGAGAACATTGAAATTGACAAATACCACTTTCTGGCAAACACGGTTCAACATCATCTATATATCTTTAACCTAGGGAGCATGAGCACGGCGGCGTACCAACCAAAGCCCTGTCAGTGCGGATGAAAGTATCAGCAGCGGAACAAACCACCGTCCACCCACTGAAAGAGAGGGAGAGAGTGCGTCCAAGGGGTTTGAACCTGCCGCTAATTCAAAGCCATCGGTTTTCCCATCTTCATCCGTGTCGTCACGCAGCGCATCCAGATCTGTGCCCGAGGGATTCGAATTCGGATTGTAGGGATCGTAATCAGACAGATTGCCCGCCCAGTTTCCATCGTAATTCACTTCATCAAAATCGCTCACCCCGTCGCCATCCGTATCCGAATTGTTAGGATCTGTTCCCAGCAGCAGCTCCTCGCTATTGAGCAGTCCATCGGCATCGTTGTCGTTCCCCGGAATCAGACCCGTTAATTTATATAGCTCGAATACATTTCCGTTCATGTTCTGCATGGTTGAAAATGACCCGCCCGAACCCGAACCGGAATCCTCCAGGCTCATGGAACCCGGCAGTGTATGCACCCATCGCTCCCAGGTAAACGCGGCGTTGCCCCATGGCAGATTGTTGACGTTGACCGTGAGCGGAATGACCGTTGTCGTGTCGGTATTATCGGGACAAGTCCCATTCGTCACATCGTAATACGCCACCAGCACATTGACCTTGTTGTTGTCATTGGATTTTCCTGCCATGACCTTGAAATCCACATTACCCATGCCCACGGGATCGGACCGATCTCCCGTGGACGCTATCTTGATGGGAGTTTCCCCATATAAATCATGGCCAAACGCTTCAAGGCCCACACCTGCGGGTCGGGGTGTCCCGTCTTCTTTCCAAATCTGAAAGCGAGTCGAAAACAGATGACCCATAGTGAATCCATGGGTACTGTTTGCCGGATGCAGCTCCGCCATGGTGATTAACGTGGCAGCTACAAACGCGCCGCCGGGAACCGTCCCACTGCCGCCAGCATTGTTGTAGCAGCCGCCGCCCCGATTCCATTCGGAATAGATCAGCGGTGTATCGACGGGCATCCCAATTGCAGCAAAGAGAAACTCCCAGTTCGCATTTGGTTTTTCATGGATATTGGATTTCAAAATTCGAGGGCGCGTCATGTACGAATGAGGAGATACGAAATCCATCTGTACATTGTTGGCAGCCACATATTGCCAAAAATCGATTTGTCCCTTACTGGCACTGGGGCCAATATTCAGGCTCGGGAAAGTAGGCTTAACCGCTTTGTAACATTTTTCGTAAAGCTCCGCGGCTTCCAGATCCGTCCCGTTCCAAAATTCGGGAATATAAAATTCGTTCCATATTTCAAGATACTTAATGTCGTAGAAAAAACCGYTATCCCAACCATCAAGATAATGCATCATCACCCTCAGACACACCTGCGCGAACACATCAAAGTCGTTCGGCTTCTCATTGGTGGGAAGCCCATTATCACACCCGTCTCCATTTTGTATCATGCCGTTCGCTGGCTGCCCTATACGTATATAGGTTTCCGAAACGGCCATTTGCGCCGCGATACCTTCATCCGCTACGGCCCAATTGTAATTCGCCGGATCTGCCGGATCCTCCCCTGCGAAATTCGGCCAGGGTATCCAAAACTTGTTCAAATCCAAAGGGCCGCCGCCGTGCGTWCGTGYYTGGGGAATATTCGCATRCGTAAATTCRGCGGAAAAATCCGCGTCATAACCGTTGCCGCAGGGAGGTGCCCATGCNBGADTHBRDTTHAHTHHYGGGCCGKTDDKHMHSSYMWDKRHKSVCSRKWNTGATTCCGTCCACTACGCCAGCGTCTATGGTGATAGTTTCCATAGCAGATGCCGGCTGTGCCAGCATACTTGTTGTCAACAATAATGCTACACTCGATACGAGTTTAAGAAAGCCATTTTTCACAGAAACTATCCCCTTTTTCGTTCCATTCACCAATGCACTATCCTCCATACAGATTCTTACACCATTTACATGCAGCACGGGTACGCAAGTTAATAAACTAATTGCGTTCCAATCTAAATATAATATTGCTCTATTTTGAAGACATTTACAAGTATAATCTTAATCATGCTTTTCTGTAAATTTTTCGAAAGAATTAAAGATTCAATGAAATACTAGAAATTTCATGCTTTTTGTAACTGTATAGAGCTTTACTGTGCATCGTAATCCCCCATTTAACCTATAAATGAATTTGATTAACAATAAACATCTATTTAAAATACATCTTTAAATACAAGTACAGGTTTTTCTGGAGTTAATCATTATGAAGTACGCCCATGTATTCATGCCTACACGAATAATGCTCTTCCTGATTCTCTTCCTTAGTCCCAACTGGAGTGTGGGGGAGGATCGATTTGAACAGGCACCTATATTTTATAGTCAGACGCAGGCAGATAATTCCATATCAAAACTACAGGAATCACTGGATGCTGATTCAGCAAATCTCGACTACGATGATGCCTTTGGATATTTACCGTCTCTGTTGGAAAACCTTCGAATCGCCCGTGAATCCCAAGTGCTGGTATTTTCCAAAACCAGTTTACAGCATCGCTACATTTCCCCGGAAACACCGAGGGCACTTTATTACAATGATGAGGTTTATGTGGGGGCAGTTCATCGTGGCGATCTCCTGGAAATCTCTGTAGCCGATCCTAATCTGGGTGCGGTCTTTTATTCTTTATCGCAGCGGAAAACGGACAAGCCTACATTCATCCGGCAGAGCCACAGCTGCCTCCAATGCCACGCATCCTCTCTAACACGAGGGGTGCCGGGTCATCTYGTACGTTCTGTATTTACCGACACGGAGGGTTTTCCCATATTGAAAGCCGGTACTCATGTTACGACGCAAGACAGTCCATTTGAGGAGCGTTGGGGCGGCTGGTATGTTACTGGCACCCATGGGGCAACGAGGCACATGGGAAATACTATTGCTGTTGAGACCGATTACGATGCAGCGTTGGATATGGAAATAGGAGCAAACCTCACCTCATTGCCCACAAAAATAAAATCGGATAATTACCTAACGGCACACAGCGATATCGTATCCCTTATGATTCTTGAACATCAGACGGCCATGCATAATTTAATCACCAACGCGAATTTTGAGACTCGTTTCGCGTTGAAGGATCAAGCTGTCATGGATGAAATAYTGGATCGSGATCCGAATRTATTCAGCGAATCCACCAAACGACGCATTGCGAAYGTAGGCAATAAACTGGTGRATTATATGCTGTTTAAGGACGAATTTCACTTAACGGACACCATTACCGGGACTTCGGGGTTCGCAAAACATTTTTCGAGTCTAGGACTACAGGATCATCAGGGGCGCTCGCTGCGCGAACTGAATCTGAACACGCATCTGTTTACCTACCCCCTGAGTTATCTCATCTATTCGCCCCAATTTGATGCGCTGCCGGAAGCTATGCTTGATTATGTGTATCTTCGTTTATGGAATATATTGAACGGAAAGGCAGATCGATCCGACTATCCTTTTCTCACCGATGAAATCAGCAAAGATATTCGCGAGATTCTACTTGATACCAAAACCGATCTCCCTGAATACTGGTATAGTAATATTTAGTATTCAAAAGTTTTTACTAGATGCTGTGTTAGTGAAAATTTTTTGAATGTAATACTCGCCTACAAGAAACAACCCCATCGCCTCTGCAACAGAGACGATGGGGTTTAAATTTACGAACGTAATTATATTTTTTGAGAATGGAGCCTAAACGACTACTTCACTACCTCATTTACAAGATTGATGATGGCTTCAGTAGTATGCCGATCTTGATACCGTTCCAGGAAAAGTTTCCCCAGAATGACCCCTTCATCGGAAAGCACATAGGTGCCAGGATGAGGTACTCCGGTCAAATCGTTTTTGCCGAATTTTTTTCCGTCCATCGCTTCATTGCGAATGCCGAAGGCATCGATTACTTTGCTACCTTCATCGTATAACATCGGGTAATCAATTTCACCCCGATCAGCGAAACGCTTCAGCACTTCCACGGGATCGTAACTGATACCAACTATGTTGACTTTTGCTTTTTTGAGTGCTTTCTTATCTAAGTGCAGCTGGCCCAGCTGCTTCTTGCAGTAGGGTCACCACAATGCGGAACGATAGAAGACCAGTACGGTAGTCCCTTTCTTGGCAAGGAGACCTTTCAACGATTGTTCCTTGCCATTCTGATCCAGCAGCGTGAAGTCAGGGACTTTCTCCCCTACTTTCAATCCCGTCATAGCATCGGGCGCAGTATCCTCTGCAGCACCAGCGCTCATCGGCGCAAGTAACCCAATGACCATGACGGACAATACGGTGAGTAATTTTGATTTGAACATTTTTTACCTTTCGGGCTTGTCCTGTAGTGGTAACAGCATACGRGGCGGACTTTATTCAGTCAAGGCGATTTTGGACCGTGAATACTCAGATAATAGGTTGTTGGAATGCCAGAACTCGTTTCGATGGTAGGAAGCACCAGGACCCCCCCGCCTGGTTTATCCCCAGCATAATCAGGGGTAAATGTTATACTGGATGCGTTGATATCGCGGGGAGTCCAGCCGCCTCCCTCGTTTGGAAAGAACCGGATGGGCCTGTTGGCCACTTGCGTGATAGAGCCGAAATGATCTGGGAGTGTAACGGTGAAACTGGATTCTGTCCAATGAATTTTAAACGTGGGGATGGTTGCCACGCGTGGGATTCTTGCGGCGAATCTGGTAAAGAGCGTGGATTCATAGGCCAGCCGAGATTCAGGTGCTATGGGGATGGTAATTTCCAACTGCTGTTCGTCCGGGATACATTCCCCATCATCCAGACATAACAACCAGTACGTCTTCGCTCGAATCGTCAGACGTGAATTCGGGGATGCCTCTTCGGGTATGTTGACTTCGCTATAGAGCAGCACTTCTTTCGTATATCCAAAATACGCCTCATTGAGACCTTCGATAGCAAATTGCATAGGGGCTGGCCATTGCAGATCGCCCATGGCCAAGTCGGTATCCCACTCGATACCCGTAGCCAACCCTGCGTCGCCGGGGTTGTGCCAATAGATATGTGCCCGGGCCGGAATGGTGAAAAGAACACCAACGCGAATCGTTGATCCCGGTGCAGCAATTTCAGTATCCGAGATCAGGCTCGCCTTAACGCGGCTCTGGGATTCGGCATTCATGGACCATGCCAGAATTACGGCGCACACCGTTAAACAGCCTCTAATTCTAAAACCTTCACACATCGCCAACCTCCTGACTACTCTACAAATGCCTTACACATTTCCGCCATGCCGGACTCGGCTTCAGCCATAATCTCTTGAATAATATCGGCGGAAGACTTCACATCCCGCACGATCCCTGAACCCGGCCCGGCAGTATAGTTCCCTCGAGATCCATCCGTATCATCCGGGATTCTCGATGAGCCTTCCTGTTGTAAACGAAATACCGCGAGGCATCGTAGTGGAAAGGACAGGTGCCGTGCGATACGAAGTCATGCAGTGAGTGTATCAGAATCAGAATGCGAGGTACGGTATCCATTCAATTCGTGTGCTATGGGATACTTTTCTATCTAAATACGTAACGGTCAACATATTGACCTGCCAAGGTTTCTTGGCTACCATGTCCCTTTGTATATGTGGAGCCGATTTTTCCGACAAGAACTTATTTTCCCCATTTTTCAATCCGGAAAGACATCAGACAACTCAAGGACAAACTCAATGTTGATAACGAAACGAACGAATTTCTTTTGGATTGTTATGCTGTTGCTGAGCCAGTGGCAGCCGCTCAGCTCGGCTCAAACACCCGCTTTCACCAAGGACCAAGCCACCCAGGGCAGGAAGGCGTATCGGGAAAGCTGCGCTGTTTGCCATGGCGCGAAATTGGAAGGCATTCAGCTCGCGCCCAGCCTCGCCGGACCGCGCTTCGATCAGACATGGCGAGGTAAGTCTGCCGATGTATTGTCGTTTCACATACGCCGCATGCCGCCGGAAACAGTGGAGTCGCCCATAACATTAATCGAAGATGACTACACCAATATTCTCGCGTACATYTTAATCACGAATGGTTTGGAAGCWGGYGATGCWRCCTTRCCCACYGAARCRGCCTCCTTGGCAAAACTTAGAATTCCTCTGTTACCGGGACAGAAACTGGACCCGGATGCACCCGTCACTCCCACGGCGGAACAAGCAGCGCTTTTGGCGAATCTCCCTGCCGTCACAGACGACGTGCTGCAAAACCCATCGCCTAACGATTGGCTCCAATGGGGGCGCACCTACGACGGGCAACGGTTCAGTCCGCTGGATAAAATCAACAAAAAATCGGTAAAAAATATGTCCGTTGCCTGGCGTGCGCCCTTACGCCCCGGCAGCAACATGCCGCACCTCCTGGTACATGAAGGGGTAATGTTTCTTCATACCCACCCGGATACCGTTCTCGCCATGGATGCCACCAACGGCAATGTCCTTTGGCGATATCAGTATAAAAATCAGGGCGGATCCAGCCAGAAAATGGGCGTATCGCTGCACGGAAACAAAGTTCTCGTACCCACCTCCGATAAACATGTCATCGCATTGAATGCCAAGACTGGCGAATTGATTTGGGATCACGAAATCGAACTGCCCACCCCTGCCATGAAAGGGGCGTATAACTTGAGAAGCGCGCCGTTGGTCGTAGGCGATAAAGTGATTCAAGGCGTAACCGCCAGCTTTGTTCCCAAAGGCGGCTTCATCGTTGCACTCGATATAGAAACCGGGAAGAAAGTTTGGCAGTTCGACACCATAGCCCGACCCGGTGAACCCCACGGCAACAGCTGGAATGATCTGCCGCTGAATAAACGCAGCGGCGGTTCCGTATGGCATCAGGGTACATACGACGCTGAACTAGGCCTGATTTATTTTGGCGCAGCACCAACCTACGACACTGGCCCCATGCTCTATTCTGTGAACAAAGAAGGCATCACCAACGATGCCTATTACACAAACTGCACGCTCGCTATCGATGCCGATACGGGAAAACTCGTCTGGTATTACCAGCACATGAAGAATGACCAGTGGGATCTGGACTGGGCGTTTGAACGGCAAATTGCCGAGATCACCTGGAAAGGCGAGAAACGAAAAGTGGTGATGAACGTAGGCAAAATGGCCATCCTCGATGCCCTGGATGCCGCCACAGGTGAATATCTCTTCTCCATCGATTCCGGTGTACAGAATGTGATTACGCACATTGATCCAATTACCGGAGAAAAAACTTTTGACCCTGACAAAATTCCAAGCATAGAACGGCCTTGTGTTGTCTGCCCCACGGCTTGGGGATCACGAAGCTGGCCGGAAACCTCCTACAGTCCCAATACCAATTTGGTATATCTGCCGTTGTCGGAATGGTGCATGACCATGGCCAAAGGCGAGGGAGCACAGCTCCTCACCTCGGGCGTGGGCATCGGTAGCACCGAACACCCGGACAACGCCGACGGTATGCTGGCTCGTTTACAGGCGATAAACGTAGAGACACAGGAATTGGCCTGGGCGCACAATCAGTTCAGCTTCATCTCCACCGCAACCCTGGCCACAGCAGGCGGCATCGTATTCGCGGGAGATATCGAACCGTCCCTCAAAGCCTATGACGACGCAACGGGGGAAGTCCTATGGTCTGCCGACCTGGATGCCATGCCCAGTTCCAGCCTCATCACCTACAGCGTCAATGATGTGCAATACGTGGCCGTCGTGCTGGGATTCGGCAACTTCCACATCGGCGGCATGACTGGCGCCACCGCCCAATACATCCGAGACCACGATTTACCAGCTCCGTCCTCACCAAAAGGCGGCGCGGCTATATGGGTATTTGCGTTGTAGAATTTGGTTGAACTTCGAAACGAGCAGACGCTCACCTGGTTATGAAAATTCATGAATCAGGTGGGCGCTTCTCTTATATGTAACAACACCACAGCAACATGATAAAATAGCATATATCTCCTGTTCGCATGGAAACAGGCTCAATCAATTTTCCTCAATCCCATGACGAAAACGAATAAATCTCCCATACGTCTCCAACAATCAAGGAACTAAATATGAACGAAGTAACAGAACAAACTGATACCTCCGCAACGGCGGAACTTCAATTGCTGTATTCCACATCCGTTACACCAGACCAAATCGATCAGCTGGGTCACATGAACGTGCGCTTCTACGGCGTTCATGCCATGGTCGGTGCACGCGAACTGRCTTCCCGCATWGGRCTGCCTTCGTTGRCTGACACAGGTAATCCCGCCGACACRGCATTCATCGATTTATATACACGCCATTACCTGGAACAACTCGAAGGGGCACCGCTGGAAGTGTGGGGCGGGGTACTTGATGTGGGCGACACGAATATCCGGGCATATTTTGAACTGCGCAATCCGGAACGGGAAGAATTCGGCGCGACCTTCGTCTTTACTATGCAGCAGCAGGAAAACAAAACCTACGCTCCCGTCCCCTTAACACCGGAAATTATACAATCGTCTAAAAACGCGATGGTGGAGTGGCCGGAACATGGGAAGCCTCGGTCCATTGACCTGAATAAAGATCCGCGCACGTTGTCGCTGGACAAAGCAAAGGAGTTCAATACCGAAGCGCGCGAAGTAAGGGTAATCAAGGAAAAAAATTGCGATACGAACGGGTTATACGATATCGATTCGTTTCAGGACCTGGTGTGGGGCAGCGAAGGAATCAGCGATGACAACGATTGGCTCAGCACGTTGGAAAATGGCGAAAAAATGGGCTGGGCCACTATGGAAAGCCGCTGTACTATGCATCAGCTTCCCCGCGCCGGGACGCGAATCCAAAGCTATCGGGCTACAGTTGAAGTTAACCGAAAAGCACAGCACGAACGATTCTGGGTTTACGATATTGATGAAGGAACCCTGCTCTGTACCGCCTCCTTCGTGGATGTGGCGTTCAATATAAATACACGCCGCGCCATCGTGATTCCCGATACACAGCGCGCGAAGCTGGACCAATACCTCTGCCCCGATTTAGCATAAAACCATTGCTGAATAATTGAACCATCAACATTGATTGGCTAAATAGATTTAAATTAACCTGAGACAAACTTTTTCCTCTCCGTCTCTTGTTGAAAAGATTTCACACATAGAGTTTCATCGGCGGGAAATGTCGCGCTCCTTGATTCGTTGTCGCGGGGGCGACTAGGTTGCCGCGTCTGGCTTCGCCTTCCTCGCAAAGACACAAGTAATGACAYARWWWCSATGTCATTGCGAACGAAGCRTAGCGMAGTGCGGCAATCTYCTAACCCCATSACTGTTCTTTATGTCTCAGGTTTATGAAAAGTTATTTGGTTAATACTACGAATCGGCATTTGCTTATATGTATTCCAAGTATGGTCAGTGTATGATGTTCAGATGATTTGTGAATCCTGCAATCACGAAAATCCCGACAGCGCGAAGTTCTGCCTCGAATGCGGTACCGCTTTTTCTCTCCAGTGTGCGCATTGCGGTTCGGATCTCCCTCCCGCCGCGAAATTCTGCAACGAGTGCGGCACTAACACGACCAAAGAGGCAAAACGATCTACKCAACACGAACGACCCGTCCCGTCACCCCGGGACTACACGCCGAAACATCTGGCGGATAAAATTCTGCAATCGAAGTCAGCGTTGGAAGGCGAACGAAAACAGGTTACGGTGATGTTTGCGGATGTTAAGGGGTCGATGGATCTGGCTGCGCAGCTGGGACCCGAGGGGTGGCATCAAGTTCTGGATCGTTTTTTCGAGATTCTGGGTGAAGGGGTTCACCGTTTCGAGGGCACTATCAATCAATACACAGGCGACGGAATCATGGCGCTCTTCGGCGCACCCATCGCTCATGAGGATCACGCKCARMGGGCATGYTWCGCMGCRCTGCATCTGCGCGACACRGCGCGGGAATATGCGAATACGGTTCGCGCRMGRCACGGCGTWCCWTTCGGTGTTCGYATAGGTCTCAAYTCCGGTTCCGTCGTGGTCGGTAAGATAGGCGATGACTTGCGTATGGACTACACGGCTCAAGGCCATACCGTCGGTCTGGCGCAACGTATGGAAGCCTTAGCCGAGTCCGGACATATATGTCTTTCCGAATATACGCAGAAGATTGTGGAAGGATACTTTGATCTGGAAGATCTGGGCCCCACCAAAGTTAAAGGCGCAAGCAAAGAAATTCGACTCTACGACCTCAAAGGTGTGGGAGCCTTTCGGACACGTCTCGATCAATCGCGAGCCCGGGGRCTKTCCCATTTCGTCGGKCGTGATGACGATACMGCWGTTCTGGAAAATGCACTCCAGCGGGCTATTAGCGGCGACGGGCAAGTCGTAGGCGTGGTCGCCGAAGCGGGCACAGGCAAGAGTCGCCTGTGCGCCGAATTTCTCGACACATGCCGGGCACGCGGGATTCCTATACTGGAAGGGCGGGGAGTCGCTCACGGTGCCTCCATACCCATGCTCCCCATGCTCGAACTCTGGCGCGCTTTCTACGAAATTGAAGAAAGAGACAGTGCCGAAACGGCTCGTGCAAAAATCGCAGGACGCCTGTTGTTGATGGATGAATCTTTTCGTGAATCCCTCCCCTTATTATTTGATCTGCTCGGCATATCCGATCCCTTAAATCCATCGCCAACCATGGATCCCGAACAGCGTCAAAAACGACTCCATGCGCTAGTAAAACGTATCCTCCACGATCCCGGTTTTTCCAGCACCACGCGGGTAATTCTACTGGAAGATCTCCACTGGTTTGATTCAGCAAGCGATTCCTTCCTCGAAACGACTATCGAAAGTGTTCCCGCTGGCCGTGATTTGTGGCTTGTTAATTTTCGCCCGGAATACAAAGCAGGTTGGCTTCAACGCTCGTATTACCACCATCTACCACTGCAACCTCTTGGCACGGAAGCCATTCGCGATCTCCTGAATCACCATCTGGGCGACGATCCTTCCATTGCGGTACTACCGAAATCCATCCACGAACGCACCAAAGGGAATCCATTTTTTATCGAAGAGGTCGTGCAGTCACTGATCGAATCGGGTCATATCGAAGGCACACGTGGTGCCAATCGTATTGTGACGCCAATCGAACACCTGAAGATCCCGGCAACTGTCCAGGCAGTGCTAGCGGCACGTATTGATCGACTACCAGAGAACGAGAAACAGCTTCTACAAGTGGCATCGGTGATTGGCAAGGACTTCTCTGAGCCACTACTCGCGGAAGTAGTAGAGTTGTCCCAGGAAAAAATGAAGTCTGCGTTAAGCACCCTGCGGAGTGCAGAGTTCATTCAGGAGCAGACGTTTTATCCGGTGGTAGGTTACGCCTTCATACATCCGCTGACGCAGGAAGTCACGCTCGGCAGTCAGCTACGTGATCAGCGGCATCAAACCCACGCAGCGGTGGCACGAGCGATCGAGCAGCAGGACGCCGACCGCCTCGACGAACGCGCAGCATTRCTGGCACACCATTGGGAGGAGGCCGGCGAAGCGCTGAACGCGTCGCGCTGGCACCGGCGAGCAGCTGAATGGGTGGGGCTCACCGACTTCACCGCGGCGACGCAACACTGGCAGAGAGTACGCATGCTCTTGCGAGAGCTACCAGATGACAGGGAGGCCGCTATACTTGGCATCGCCGCCTGCACACGGCTCCTGAGCATGAGTCTTAGTATCAACCTCGACCTCGGCGAGGCACGATCCCTGTTGGAAGAAGGACAGGCTCTCGCGATATCGATAGAAGATCAACGTGCTCATCTTAATTTGTCACAGGCTTATAGTTTTGCCCTCAATAGCGCTGGAGATATGGTGGCGTATCTCGAATTAACGATCCAGAACCAACAAGCGGCACTCGAAATAGATGACATTGGGATTCAGGCCAATGCATCGTTGTATCTCGTCGATGCATTAGGACATGCAGGACGACTCCCGGAAGCACTTGAGGTGGCCGAAGACGGACTTGCGCGTTTTCCCCGAGACCTACCTGTTTCGGAATGGACTGGTGGCATCAATCCCTATGCCATGTGCTCGATCTGGCGCGGCATTTGTCTCAGCTGGATGGGTCAGATGCCGGAGGGGTTCAAAGAGCTCAACCGATGTCAGCGTCTTGCGGAGGAGGACGACACAGCGGAGATGGCAGGCTATGCCCTGATGCTGGCTGCCGAAGCCTACTATCGTGCCCACGAAGCGGAGCAGGCACTCGAGAATGCTCGTCGAGTTGAAGAAATCAGCCGCAACCTGGGCGAGCCAGCCAACCTGGTCGCGTTGACGCAGCTAGCTTTTGGGTATGCCCACCTCGCTGCCGGGCGGCCAGTCGATGCGATTGAGTCGGCGCGCTCTGCTCTCCACCTCCACGGA
>NVWG01000072.1 GCA_002746185.1 Candidatus Hydrogenedentota bacterium | reverse complement strand
GCTTCGCACAATGCTTTCCCACTTCCACAGCCAGCTTCCCCGGGTCCATTGCACATCCAGTCCCGTCTGATTTATCTGATCATAAAACGGAACCAGCCGCATACCGTCCGCTCGCAGCATAAAGCGCGGCTCCCGACTCGTACCAATGAAATGACTCAACCCAAAATCCCAACCGCCCAGACTGTGACTGTACCGCGCCGCCCAGTCCACATGAGCTTCTTCCGCGCCCGATTCGTACAACGCACGGCGATTGTCAATGGGCAGCATGGGACGCAGCCGACCGTTGCTGCCCGGAAATGTGCGTTCCCGAAACCCCGGCAGCATAAACAAATCCAGCGTTCCCCAATCACGTACCAGAGCCACATTCACCATAGGCTGCCCCAGTTTGTCTTCCCCGTCCACATTCTCCACCAGATCCGTCTGATTGATGATATCCACCAGATGCTGCGATTCCGTTACGCCCCAAAACACCTGCCGAATCCCCACCCGCAGATCGAACCGCTCACGGCTCGTCTCCCAATACAGCTCCCGAATATCAAAATGAGTGCGCTCATCATCCACACTGTCGATTCGGAGAAAGGGAGTGAATACAAATTGTTGATACCCGCCGTCCCATTCATGGTGCAGTTCCGGTTGGGCCGATATAGACAGAGTCGCCAGGGCATCATCCTGACCGTCCCATAACGGATTATGAAGGAATACCCGTGATTCTCCCGCCACGTAGCCGCGCCACTCAAATGCCGATGCGGGCATCGATACAAAGGCTATCGTGATGCAGCAGACCAGGGTATGTAATAAGGGGAAACGCATGCGGACCCTACCGGACCCGCGCCAGACTGTTTTTGTTGAAGTCTCTTTCGCTCAGACCTGTCTTGAATTGAAAGGCATTCCAGGAAAGCCGTGTACTCTTTCCGCTCTGGTGATTTTCCATCAGCATGGTATGAGCTCGCCAGTGCTTATCCCGGTATAGTTTCCAATCCCGGACAAGGAATGTTTTTAATAGGGCATCCTTCCGATCATAATACACCACCTTCTGTGCCCTATACTCCGCTTTGTCGAACCACGCCACCTGCCGCGTGTACCCCGATTTCGGATGCACAGGATATCGCTCAATTACGAAACAATCAATCCCGTCCAACGTCTCATCTCGCAAATATTTGTAGGTGTATTTTTCCACTTCCTGCGAGCTGAAATCCTCATACGAAAACTCGCTGCCCATGAACGGCCCCGCCTGGTTGTTGGAAGCAATTCGTTTCACCCGTTTTAACGCAGGCAGATAAAGCCACTGGTCATCATCGCCAGTCTTATGACTGAACGTGAGCAACGCCGTACCCTTAACATCCGCCGGCTCATCGAATATCGTCAGGCTTTTATCCCCGTCGCCAACCTGCTCCAGCGTCTTGATGCGTAAATTCCGCGTACTGGTCTTACCGTGCTTGTTCTTCAATTCCATCGTAAGCGCAGCAGTGAAATCCCCAAAGCCCTCGTCGCGCCGATCCGCCTCCTGAGCGATGGCCAGACCCTTCTCCTCCGAGGTCTCAGCTGCCACCGTTCCTGCGGTCAACAACAACAGCCCCATCAGAGGCCATACAAAAATACGCAGCATCGTTACAGATCCTTCGTGGGTTTTCCCCGATCAAATTGGAGCAGTACAGCGGGGAGCATGAACAGGTCAGTCAAAATGGCGAACCCGATGGCCAGCACCGTCAGCATCCCCATATTGGCGTTGAACTGGAATACGGACAGGGTCATGACCAGGAAACCAACCATCAGCACAAGCGAAGTGATCACCAGCGCAGCGCCAACCGTCTCAAACGCGTACCGCACCGCTTCTTCCGCATCGTATCCCAACTCTCGACGTCCTCGCAGGTATTTCATTAGAAAGTGTACCGTATCGTCCACGATAATCCCAATACTCATGCCCGCCACACAGGCCACGCCAAAGTTCACCCGGCCCACCATTAGACCCCAGACTCCAAGCGCTGAAAGCACAGGAAAGAGATTGGGTATCAGGCTGATGAGGCCGTACCGAAAACTTCGGAATACTACGACCAGAGTAATAGATATGAGAAGTAAGGCTGTCGGTACGCTGGTGACCATACTTTTGATGGTCGTCTCCGCGATACTCGCGAACATCACGCCGTTTCCCGTACCCTTGGTCTGCATGTACGCCGGAGCGTTATCTACAAACCAGTCTTCCATAGCATGCTTCATTTCGTTGACGGTGGTAGAGTCTACATGCTCCGAAATAACCATGACACGCGTAGCAGATTTGTCCACGTTAATCTTGTTGTTAAGATCCATCCCATAAGGAAGCGACATTTCGTACAACAGCAGAAACTGGGCCGCCATCTCCTGAGTTTCAGGCAATGTGTAATAATCTGGATCGTCGCCGTGCATATTCATGTTCAGTTTCTTGATGATATCCGCCAACGTATCCACATGATCCACATACGGCTGTGTGCGTACCCATTGAGCAAAGGCATCCAGCGCCGCAAGGTACTCCGGGTCGCTCACACCCGACGTGCCCGATGCAGGAACACTAAACTCAAATGCGTTGATACCCGACAAGTTCTCCGTCACAAATTCCAGATCCTGCCGGAAAGTCGTATCCTCGTGAAACCAGTTTACCCAGTTATTCTTGAATTCGTTCCGTGGAACGAAAGCCGTCAGCCCTAACCCGATTAGAACAGACACGACCAATACGGGTTTTTGATAGCGAATAATCCAGTCTGCAAAGAAACCCAGCATAGGGCGGGATTCCGCAGGACGGGGCTTAACCCGCAACGGCAAGATGGCTACCAGTGCAGGCAGCAGCAGGAAGGAAAAGAGCCATGCACAAACCACCCCCATGGCCGTCATGTTCCCGAAGTCACGTAACGGCGGCACACTGCTGAAATTCAGCGACAACAGCCCGATACACGTAGTCAACGACGTAACAAATACCGGCACCGCATTCACCCGGATGCTTTCCGCCATCGCTTCGGACTTGGATTTTCCTCCACGCATCTCCTGTAATAGAATGGCCAAAACATGGATGCAGTCCGCCACCGCCAGCGTCATCACCACCGTGGGCATCGTGGAGGATACCGCTGTCATGTGCAGATCAAACCACCCCGACAGGCCCAGCGCGGCGCCAATGGAAAAGATGATAGTTACAATAGCGATAAAGGTGGCAACAAAGGAACGCAGGGCCAGGGCAATAGCCGTGAAAACCAGTAGATACATAATCGGTGTCAGCTTGGCCATATCTTGTAGGGTATATTCGGAGAACATGATGGACAATACTGCTCCGCCAGAAAGGCGCACCGGCAGATCAGGGTGAGCCGTTTCAAATCCCGCCTGGATTTCCCGAGCGGATGCAATCGGCAAGGCCCGTTCTCCGCCCTCCAACCCCGGCAGCACCAGTGTCACCGCTACCGCCGTTACATGTCCCGATGGGGATATCAAGCGACCCGATATAATCGGATCCTGCGTGGCGATTTTCTTGATGGACGCTAAATTCTCATCCGAAAGCGCAGCTGGATCCTCCACCAGATCCACCACAATAATATCGTCGCCTTCCGCGTATGTATGCTGGAAATTCGTAATGGAATCCACTCGCGTACAGTAGGGGATTTGCCACGCATCCTCCGTTAACTGCTGAATGGCCGCCAGATTTTCTCGTGTGAATACATCCCCGTTCTCCGGCGCGATGACATAGAGAATTACTTCTTCCTTGGCATACGTCTCCTCCAACTGATCCAACGCCAACAGATGAGGGTTGTCCTTGTCAAAGAAGATTTTGTAATTATCGTCCAGTTGAATATACGGAGCGCCGCCCATGCATAAAGCAAATATCCCCACGGATAACGCTAAGGCAAACCACCGGAATCGAATCAACATCCCCGCATAGTTAATATATAAACTCTCATTCAAAATGAATATCCTAAATACATACAAGATTTACGAATACTACCAAAATTTAATACAAAAAGAAAGAGTTTACCCCACGAAAGAAGATGCGATAAACCATTCCAAATGCCGAAAAACAACGTGTAACATAAAGGCTACCTGTAGAGATCTGAAATATATTTATGGTGCCGATTTACTGCATAATCTAAACCGTGTACATTTTCGTGACCTATTGTTTCCCCCAGCGGCTATTGGACTGCCAATCATACTATGCAACGGAGTTACCAGTGTTATAGAGGTATTGGTTGCTGGAGAATCTACGGGATATATCCTAACCAAAGACAACTTGACCCTTTAGATACAGTATCCTGAACCACAGTAGGGGCGGTTCGCGAACCGCCCAATTCCACAAACCCATTACATACTCTTTGTTTAGTTCAGGACAATCTTGGTAAGATGGGTAAAGTCGTATATACTCAATATGGAACAAAGGGGGAAAGAGTGGGATTATGCCAGTTTCAGTACAGAAAACAGATATTCCCGATGTTTTAGTAATCGAGTCCCCTATATTTCAAGATGATCGCGGTTATTTTACCGAAGTATACAATACCCGTACTTGGGGTGAGGCAGGATTCGCTGACCCAGGGTTCGTTCAAGACAACATGAGCGTCTCCCAGCAAGGCACATTGCGCGGTCTTCATTATCAAATGAATCCCCACGGTCAAGGTAAATTGGTGCGAGCCCTTCACGGCTCTATTTTTGACGTGGCGGTGGATCTGCGTAAAGGGTCACCGACTTTCGGGAAATGGGTCGGGCAAACCTTAACCGAAGAAAACGGATTAGCCATGTGGGTTCCCGTGGGTTTTGCCCATGGATTTTTGTCGCTGGCAGACCATACCCGGGTGCTGTACAAATGCACCAGCCATTGGGAGCCAAATTCGGAGCGAGCCATTCGCTATGACGACCCGGCTATCGGTATCGCATGGCCCGAAACACCATCATCCGTCAATGAAAAGGATTTGCAGGCACCGCTGCTGTCCGGCGCAGATTACAATTTCACCCTATAAAATTGGATAACTAGAACTATCATGAAAGTAATTATCTTCGGAGCAAAAGGACAGTTAGGGCGCGATCTCCAGTTGGTTTTTCAGGATGAGTGGGACGTTACGGCTCTCAATCTACCGGAATTGGATATCACCGATGAAGCTGCAGTGCAGGAAGCCGTAGCTCAGGCAAAGCCCAACGTAGTTATCAATGCAGCTGCGTACACCGACGTAGAAGCTGCTGAGGACGATGAAGCAAGCGCGGAGCGCGTTAATGTAGATGCAGCTCGTTTCGTGGCGAAAGCAGCGTATGGTATCGAAGTGCCTGTAGTGTATATTTCCACGGATTTCGTATTCGATGGTAAGCAATCCACTCCCTACAAACCCGATGATGCACCCAGCCCCCTCAGTGTATACGGTAAAACAAAATTGGATGGCGAAATAGCCACACGGGAAACCAACCCCCACCATTTCATCCTGCGCACTGCCTGGCTGTACGGCCCAGGCGGTAACAACTTTGTAGAGAAAATGCTGGCCTTGGCTGAAGGTCGATCCGAATTGAAAGTAGTACACGATGAAGTAGGGTCGCCTACCCACACCTGGGATCTGGCTGAGGCAGTGAAAGGATTTTGCGAAACCAAAAATTTCGGTACATACCATGTCGTCAATAGCGGACAGTGCTCGCGAGATGAATTCGCCAGAGCCATTTTCGAACATGCCAATCTGGATATAACCGTGCATCCTTGTACTTCCTCCGAATTTCCCATGAAAGCGGAACGGCCAGCGTATGCCGTACTCAATACAGATACCACCGAAACCGTGCTGGGGTATCGCATGCGTCCCTGGCAAGATGCCCTGCAATATTATTTGAAACGGCGGACGAGCTAATAGCGAGATCACCGAATCCGGTATACGGTATCGGATTTTACAATCACCCATAAAAAATAAAGGATACTGATGTAATGAAAGGTATTATTCTGGCTGGCGGTGCAGGTA
The DNA here is from genome assembly GCA_002746185.1 of Candidatus Hydrogenedentota bacterium. Lineage (GTDB taxonomy): Bacteria > Hydrogenedentota > Hydrogenedentia > Hydrogenedentales. The sequence continues at coordinate 16,651 of NVWG01000072.1, read as the reverse complement.
CACGGCTCCATCCCATTACCCGCGTGGTGAGTAAACAACTGCTGCCCATTTACGACAAGCCCATGATTTATTACCCCCTGAGCACCCTCATGCTGGCAGGGATACAGGAAATTCTCCTCATCTCCACCCCCCAAGACCTGCCCCAGTTCGAACGGTTGCTGGGCGATGGGTCCCAATGGGGAATATCCCTTTCCTATAAAGAACAACCTGCACCAGAGGGACTTGCCCAGGCATTCATTCTCGGGGCAGATTTTCTGGACGGCAGCCCGGCGTGTCTTATTTTGGGGGACAACATCTTTTATGGGCATGGCATGACAGACATGCTGCGTGAAAGTGCGAAACTAACTGAAGGAGCCAAAGTATTCGGTTATTTTGTACGGGATCCGGAGCGATATGGCGTAATAGAATTCGATGCCGATGGCCGAGCCATCAGCCTGGAAGAAAAACCCGAGGTCCCTAAAAGCCATTACGCTATACCAGGGCTCTATTTTTACGGCCCGGATGTGGTGGAAAAAGCCATAAATCTCAAACCCAGCGCCCGGGGCGAGTTGGAAATTACCGATTTAAATCGTATCTACCTGGAGGCCAAACAGCTGGAAGTGGATGTGCTGGGTCGAGGCGTTGCATGGCTGGATACCGGTACTAATCGCAGCCTCATGGAAGCCGGACAGTTTGTCCAGGCCATAGAAGAACGTCAAGGCTTGAAGGTGGCGTGTCTGGAAGAAATAGCCTTGGAAAACAAATGGATTACACCAAAGCAGCTGCTGGTCGAAGCAGAGGCCATGGGTAAAAGCGCGTATGGAGAGTACCTGCGGGAATTGGTTCAACGAACATAAAACGGAGTTAGTTTTGTGYTTTAATTCTTATCCCAATCCCGCCGTTTACTATCTCGACGTTCGTCTGTATTTCGTCGTTCAGATTCACGCCGTTTATCATGGCGGTTATTCGTGTCCGTATACGATTCATCAAGTGCAGATCGACGCTCCGCCTCTCGCCTCTCTTTTTTCGAGNGGCGTTTCTCTTTTCGTCGAAATCCARAACGCCGATTAGTCTCCCCAGGGAGCGGGGCCACTTTATCATGATGCATCCGCCGTTCGGTATTCTTATCCGTCCAGTCCTGCGATTTCAACCTTGCTTTATTCTCCCGCCTYYRRMKRCMRAMRAWYWSTKMRSKGMSYRSMWKSRSMAGRWKSWKRMWRACAASKMAAATTATTACAAGAATATTGTATTCGGCTGGAATGTTAAACATAGAAGTAGCACCATATTTTTTTGTGTGCGTAGAAGGTTAATTCGTGTTTCGTGTAAATTACCAACGAACCGAAACAAATCAATGATTGGTTAGTTTTAAGCTGCCCGAACTCGTAGCTCGCTGCGTCGATCCAGAACGCGCCGCTGAATATTGCGCCGATCTATATTCCGATGCTCAGGACCAGCCCATTGGAATGTTGACCTGCGGCGCTCTTTTTTCCGCAGTTCATAATTGCGGCGGTCATTTTTATGGCGGCGTTCTTTTCGGTACCCTATAACAGACTCTAATATAACAGAGCAAGCTAAGGTAATTCCGAAAACCCCCGCTAACATGGCAATAAGCATACCCAAACTCATAGGAATGACTCTRTCAGAAAAAGAGTGCGATGCCAAGTAAAAAATAACCGATAATTTTTGGGGCTGTGGCGTATCGATAAAGAGGATAAGATTCGCTACTCAATATCGAGAGTCATATCCTTATTTATAAGGAATATATTGTATACCTCATTGGGAATTCGGCGAGTGGCAAACGGCAGGCTGCCCATCTTATTAGAATAAAATCCTGCCCGTCTCCACGGATTCCAAGTAGTGATATAGGGGGAAACCTCGAATATGGTTGTCATAGCCTGATCGCTGAAATTATAACGAAGATCATTGGAGGKRTTATTGACRGGYTCGATTAAAATATCGCCAGCAGCGACGTTGGCAATGGATATATCAATCGGTTTCGCTCCCCATTCCTGCATATAATATTGAAATCCCCAATGTCCGGTAAACCATACTTCGCCATCATGCTCCGGCAGCTCTGATTGAAACGTAGACGCCGCCCGTTTGGATGCATTCGCCAAAGAGTAATCCCCTACATTGAGCAGCATCGAAATCACCAGCCCTACACTGGAGAATAATACAATTCGTTTCCAGGGATATGTGTTGGATGGATATCGATGGTCTAGTTGGCGAACTAAAAGTATCCCAATAGCCGGTGCCATGGGAACGATGGATCTTGCGTTGGTAGTCCAGTTCACTTGCGATGCGAAAATGAATGTGCCGAATACCCACAAAGCTAAAAACAAGGAGTCATTGTCGCGATGCCGCCAAAGATCCTGCACAGGGATTACCAATACCAATATCCCCATAACGGAAAAGGCTACAAAATGTCTTATGAATTTCCAATCTGGATTCGCATAAGACACTTCGATGGTCTCAGGAAACATGTTGGGGTAGGTATAGGCCACGAAAAAGAAATAACCGCCAATAGCAAAACAGGGCGCCAATATGCGCCAAGACATCACCAAGGGAGAAAGTAATATTGGAATGAGAATGCATCCACCGGTAAATGCTATTCCGATAAACAACTTGGTATTGCGCGGCACTTCCTCTAATTGAGTATGCGCAGTAGCAAATTTTCCTGCTTCCCCCAATAAACCAAAACCATATAGGATTATGGTCCACGCCTCATACACTAAGATGATGCCAACGGCTCCGCCCATATAGAAAAGCCACTTGCCGACACGTTTCTTTTCCAATAAAGAATAGAGGACTAATAACGGGATGAGACTCAGGCCGTAATATTTCGACAATGTTGCACCTGCAATACATAAAGCCCCGAGTATCATGAGTCTGGATCGGCCGGACTCCAATCCTGTCATCCAAAAATATAAAGCCCAAACATAAAAGAACAACATGACGATTTCGGCCATCACATTCGTGCTGGACACGAGAAATGCTGGTGTGATAATCGCCAGCATAGAGGCTAAAGCCGGTTTGGCGCAAAATCGACATGCTAGAAAATAGGTGCCAATACCTACACCGATGGCTGGCAGCATAAAGGCCAAGTGCATGGGCCATTCTCGCCAGCCGAACAATAGCCCGACAAGAGCCATGTAGTACGATACCAGCGGCGGATTTTTATTCTCTAACGATGCGGGTACTTCAATACCGGACCAGTTGATAGTGTACCCATAAAAATCGAGAGGCGATTCCAGGATCTGCTGCCCTGTCCAAATATAGAAAGGGTCATCAATATGGTATGCCTTATTTACAAAGGGTATGAGAAATAAAAAAATACACACCGCTAGCATCAGGACTTCTTTTCGTTGCGGCGGTATGTGTGCGGTATCCGATTGCATGGTGAAGTATATATACGCTTATGATTGCTTTGTCGAAAACAAGATAGATTTACTATTTTTGAATAACACATATCCAGCTACACCAGCGAATGCCAAGAAGCTAAATAAGGAAATCCAACGCCCAATTCTATAAGAAGTGGGCATATATTCCATAACAAAGCGGTGATGTCCTGCGGATAACGGGATAGCTCGATACCCATAATACGCAGGCTGAATCGTATAGGTCTGTTGGACCGACCCGGGTAAGGCTTTCACATGCCAATCTTTGCTGTATGAATCCGTTACGATGAACAAAGAAGGGGCATCTAAATCGATCTCCAGTGAAACCGAATCGGTGTCCTCTTCAAGAATGGTTACAGGTGCCGGGATAAGGGGGAGCGGCGTGGAATCATCCGGTGCCGGATCGGGGAGCGATTCGAGGATGGTAACAACCCTGGGATCAAAATCTAAATCCCCCAATGTTTCGAAAATTTCGTCCGGAGTTTCACACAGTTTATACTGATTGGTGAGAAAGAAACGCGGGTACGCCCCCTCAATATGCCAATAACTGGGCAGTTCTTTCCAGGTACCCGGCGCGATGATGATATGTTCACAACGCAAAAGGCGCAGTAATCGCTTGTCGCCTTTTACTCCATTGTGAGAAAATTCAAAACTGTCCAGAACATGAATCCCGTGGGTAAAAGGATCGTTGCCCCACATTGCGTACTCCGTTACCGTATCGTCAAATTTGTTTCCTCCGGCAATAAACGTTGCCAGTTTGGCGTAACGGCCCAAGATTACAGGATCATAACCCCAAACGGCATAGTTACGTGTCTCCACGGCATAATTTCGACGTGAATTATCCACTCCCGCCACATCAAGAATCCGATAGTCTCCCGGTGTAGTTTCATAAATGCCGTCAAAATTCATCCGTTGGTTCTGGGCTAAATTGAATTCGCTCTTGTGAAAATAAGCGAACACTAATACCTCTATCATTCCCACCAAAAGCACACCGTATATAGCGTTGGCCCTATTCACCATACCCAATAAAAACAGGGAGGCTAAAGCGCAACAAACACTGGCAAACGCCAAACTATAAATAGCCAAGCCTATAACATTGCTATACACTTCCGATGAGTAAGGTCGAGGAACCAGAAATACAAAGAACACATTCTCACGATCTCCAAACGCAAAATCATAAAAGGGCGTATCCAGCCCCACATTATACGAGGTATACCAAATAGCCAGCGCAATTAAACTTAATCCAGTGCCGAATAAGCCCAGGCCAAGAACGATGGTATTTCGGTTTCCCTTTTTGTCTATCAAAGCATCTATACCCGTGCCCGCCAGCATAGCTGCAAATAAAGAAGCAGGAAACATGAATTTAGAGGGAGAACGAAAACTGTTAATCCCAGGAAGATAATCAAAAAGAAAACGATATAATGGGGTGTACGATCCCAGTGCCATAACTCCGAAGAGAAGTGTCAAAAACAGCAAATAGCGTTTGTGACTCTTTTCTCCGTAGGCAGCACCATAGAACGCCAGCGCCAATCCCGTAACGCCCATATACACCGTGGAATCCCAAAATGCCCATCGAGCCCAATACACATTATGAATCATGTTTCCGAAAAAGGCCGGGGCAAAAAGCGAAATGAGATTTTCCGGATGAAAGGAAAATGACGTGGCAAAGTCGAAAGTAACCCCCTCACTACGCATACTTTCCATCGCGACATCCAACCCGGACCAAAGCTGCACCGCTGCCAGAATCGGTGGAATAATGCCAAAGGGAATTAGCGTAATCACGATTCTGGTTCGGTTCTCTGCACGAAGTAACTGCAGACCGGTATAAAGGCTGGCGGCCAAAGCAGTCATAAACAAGGTCTGAGGGTGTCCGGCCAAAATTTGCAAGGTCGTCGCCCCGGTACCAATTAGTATCCAGCCGAGCGAGCGGCGCTGAAACAATTTATCAATACACAGAAAAATAAGAGGCGCCCAAGACATGGCTTGCAGCATGGTGATATGCCCCGCCATAACGCGGACAAAACAGGCTCCGCCGTATGCCAGCACGATTCCTGCAAAAAAAGCCGCAGGAACACGTAAGCCTCTTTCCCGAGCCCAGGCAAACATAAAGAATCCCGTCAGAAATACATGCCACGCCGAATCAGTGGTAAATGCGTTGGAAATGGGCAGGACCAGATATACCAAGTTGAAGGGATAAAACATACCCGTCTGGAATGCACCCACAAAGGGTGTACCCGAAAAAATATACGGATTCCACAAAGGCATATTGCCTTTGGCCAGTTCGCCAAACCCGAATTCCCGCATACGGGTAAAATATTGAGAGCCGTCGCTTAACGCATGAGAGACCAGCGTGCCATCAGTTCGGAAAAGTAATTCACCGAATATGCAGAGTGCGATAAAAGCATAAGCAGCGGCGCAAAGGGCATACACGCGGAATACAGGATTCCAGGTTGATTTGTCTGGTTCAAGTGCCATACTTAGGCACCTGGTTTTTTCCAGGCATACTGAGAACTGAGCGAGTAATTCCATACGGCGCCAACACCCGCGCCCAATAACCCAGCGAAGGCAGGGTGAATTCCCTTATCAAACAGATAGGTAGCCACAATGATATTGATGACCGCACCGCTGGAACAACTCAGATAGAAAATAAGGAGGCCGCGAAGATTCCGCCAGCCCTTGTTCCTGCGATCAGAATACGTAAACATGTTATTGAAAAAATAGTTAGCCGTCATGGCGGTTACCACGGCCAGACTTTGCGCTATGACAAATGACGTACCCATGCCGTAGTACGCTCCAAACAGAACCGCCAAATGAAACACACTGCCCAGCAGACCCATCATAACGAAAAAAACGAATCGTACCGGAATATATTTTCCAAATGTTTTCTCACATAGCAGCAGGAGATACTCCCAAAGTACCACTGTATCCAGCTTACTATCGCCCCGTTCCCGGGCGCGCATGTTGTAAGGGACTTCACCGAACTTTACAGGTACTTTGGATGAAGCAAAGATATCCAGAAGAATTTTGAAGCCTTTACCCGACAGATGGTGAATGGTTCTATAAAAGAAATCACGATCCACCATGAAAAAACCGCTCATCGGATCGGTCGTCTGAACTCCCAAAACTTTCGTGCCGATCCAGGTTGCAAATCGACTCATTTTTACCCTGATTCCCGGCATAGTACCTGTAGAGCCGCCCTCGGTAAAGCGGCTGCCTACCACAATATTCAGCTTCTCATCTCGCAGCTTAGCCAGCATGGCCGGAAGAACAGATTCGTCGTGTTGCAAATCAGCATCCATSACCGCTACAAATGGCGCGGACGACGAACAAATCCCTTCAATACAGGCAGAAGATAAACCGCGTCGTCCAACCCGCTTTATACACCGGATATCWGAGCGCTCCCGATTCATTTCGAAAATGCGATCTGCCGTGCCGTCAGGGCTATCGTCATCTACAAAAACTGCTTCCCAGCGAATCCCGTCCAATACAATATCCAGACGAGAAACCAGTTCATCCACATTTACCCGTTCGTTAAACGTGGGGATCACTATAGTAAGTTCTGGTGCGTTCATATAATGGGTATCATACGCCTATTTGTATCCCTCGCCTAGCAGCAAAAATCCGCCGAAAGACGATAGCAATGGGTTTTCAAGTTGTTGAATAATATCTGGTATACCCCACGTAAGTGCTGCGGTAAATGGGGCGACACCTTGAAAGGTGGTAACACGACACGAATTGAATCCAGCGTTTTGAAGAAATCCCCTTAGCATTTTCCGCCGAAAAAAAGTAATATGCTGATCTTCATACGAAACCTCGCTGAGACGATTCACAAATTTTTCCAACACGGGCCATAAACTGCCGTAATTAGGTGTTGTCAATACGATTTTTCCGCCCGGTTYCAACACCCGCCGAGATTCACTGAAAAGCGCCTGAATAGTATCCGCTTCCAAATGTTCAATAAGCTCCACCATCGTGACCACATCGAATGTCTCTTCTGCAAAAGGCAGAACACCAGGCTCAATCTGCTGAAACGAATGCGTGTCATCTGCATATCGAGCTTGTGCATACGTGATTTGCGCTTCAGCAATATCCACTCCGGTGGTATGTCCGCCATTATCCAGGCTGCCTGCAAACGTCCCGGGACCGCAGGCTACATCCAGGTGCTGCTGATACCCCGAGGGCATGGCGCGTTTCACATGCTTGAACTTCAAATGGTGCCATTTGCTCTGTATACCTTTTTGGCGATGGTACACCCGATCATAATACCCTTCYTCAATGGTATCATAATCATATTCAAGCGGTTTATCGGGCACAAGGCCTCCTTCAATAAAATATCAGTCCAGGCAACGGACATAAGCAGCTAAATCAACGATAAAGAATTCATTTATCATGCTGGACCCTTTCGGGCTTTAAAAATCAATTCACCTCGACAGATATAATCGTGATCCAGAATTTCATATCCACGAGATTCCAAGGCCTCTGTCAGGCTTTTGAACGTATAAAACGTTACATGTTCATCCGCATACGCATCCGGTTTCACCTTGCCATATAACCATTCAATAGTTACCCATTCCCATCGATCATAATCCGGTGTACCCAATACCAAAATGCCGCCTGGTTTAAGAATACGGGTCAATTCATCAATATGGATTCCATTTTCCTCTGGTATATGCTCAATGACTTCAGAGCTGATGACACAATCGAATTGGCCGTCCAGAAAAGGAAGACCCATACCGTCCCCTTGCACCAATAAGGTATTGGTGCGTCGCATGAAAGCCAATTTATCGTGACGTAAATCTACACCCACCGCATTCGGTAAATCTGCCAGGATATGACTGCTGCCGCATCCGATATCGCAAGTGGGCACCCCTTTGGGAGTATAGCGCATGATAATATCATGACGTTTCCGCTGCCAATACCGCTGTAGTGGAATGCGACTATCATGTGCCCGCCAGTCATAGTCAGGGAAATCCACCGAATTACGAATTTTCCAGATACGGCGAAACAGCCTAAGATAATCGAATCCAAAATTTATAACTTGGGCCTTGGAGGAACCTGTAGAACGGGGCTTGTATTGGAATGGGATTTCTTGAATACGATACCCACGCGCATGTGATTTCAGCAATAATTCAATGAGRACWACAAAATTAGTAAGYTCTAAATCCAGRCGACCCAAAATRTTTTTACGATARAGRCGRAAACCACTGGACATATCAAGTACATCTATGGACAAACCCTTACGGAAAAATATATTGAGAACCCGGCTTAGCTGAAGACGCACCCAAGGCTGATCGGCCTGACCTCCAGGAACATATCGGGAAGCAATACTGATATCCGCATTGTCGCGTACCGCCCAAAGCTCCTTAACCATCCGGGCAGGATGAGAAAGATCCGCATCCATAGTCAGAATATACTCCCCAAAGGCTTCCGAAAATCCGCGCAGTATAGCCGCGCCATACCCAGGCTCATCTTCACAGATATACCGAACCTGCTCCCGTAAAGCGACCTCCTTCGTATTATCCTGAGAGTTACCGTCAATTACGAGGATTTCCCAATTAAGCCCAATTTCTTCAAGCGTGCTGCGTAAAATWGGCAGTAATTGATCCAGATTGGGACCCTCATTCAACGTGGGAATAACGACAGATAAATCCAGGGAATTCTCTTGTAATTGGACTTTCATATAGAAATGAGAACTCCTCGATATTAACAATGGGGCACAGCAGAGCCATATTCATGTTAATCAACATGACACGAAAGGTACAGTAATACCACATTTCGAGCGAGTATGTCTAGGTAATGCAGGTGATATTAGCTGGAAAGGGCTTGTTCATAGCACACAACCCGATTACGCCCGGATTCCTTCGCTTTATACAAAGCCTTGTCTGCACGCCCAATTAAGTCATCCGGATGAGTGTCGCGATTGAGGGTTTCCGATATAGCCCCCAGACTGATAGTTACATCCAATGAGGTGTTATCCACCATGAAAGGTGCCTCCGAAATAGCTATACGGATACGCTCAGCCACTTCCTGCGTTGTCGTACTGTCGCAGCCAGGCGCCATAATGAGGAATTCTTCTCCGCCATAACGACCAATGCAATCATACGCTCGGAGACTCTTTTCCATACGTTGAGCCGCCTCTTTGAGAACTACATCTCCAGCCTGGTGACCATGCGTATCGTTAATCCTCTTAAAGTGATCAATATCGCACATGATGATACCTATAGGGTCTTGAGAGCGCGCTGCCCGATCAAATTCCTTAACCATAATATCCATCAATGCCGAGCGATTCCAGATGCCTGTAAGGAAATCCCGGGTAGCCTGTGTGCGAAGTGCTTCCCGAGCGTCGATGAGTTCTTCCTGAAGCTCAATTATTCTTCGACCCGCCCGGAGCCGTACTTGCAGTTCATGCATATTCACCGGCTTGGCAATGTAATCATCTGCACCGGATTTCATTCCCTGAATCACATCCTCCGTATCATCTTTGGAGGTCAGCAGCATGAGATAAGTATACCGCTTCGCATTATTCATGCGAACTTCCTCGCAGATCTCCGGACCGCTTTTACCCGGCATCATCCAATCAAGCAGTGCTATCGGTGGAGCATCATCCTTCTTCAAAATTTCCAATGCGCTGTCCCCGTCCGCACATTCCACAATTTCGTAATCCCACTTCTCCAGTGTGATTTTCAATACAGACAAATCCAGCGGATTATCATCAGCTATAAGAATTTTCATAACTGTAATTCCCCCCGGAGAAATTCGGATACCCGAAGATATTCCATTTCAAATTCAATAAAGATACCCTGAGCATCATCCAGATTTTGTTCTTTCCCGATTACTTCCAGAGAATGAGCCAACTGATGGAGGTTTGCTGCACCTACCTGACCTGCTCCGCCTTTGATTCGGTGAGCCGCTGATTCTATCGATACGGCATCATGTCCCTGGATAGCTTCCCCCAACAATTTACTTTGTGATTCCGCATCATCCAGAAATAGATTTATCAACCGTTCCAGAATATCCATATCGCCAGATGCCACCGTTTTGAGCTGTGACAAATCAGCTGGTGCCTCTTCCGATTCAACGATCCCTGGTGTTTGCGGATCTTCCGAAATCGCTTCCGGCTTAGATTCTGTTAAAATTACGTTTGATTCCAAATCGGGCGTTGCCATTTCTGTAGTTGAATGGTCATCAATCTTTCGTTTCGTCAGTTTATCGTAATGTATCGTCCATTTTTCCAAAGTAGACCGCAATATATCAGCCTCAATTGGCTTGGTGACATAATCATCCATTCCGGCATCCAGGCATTTTTCCCGGTCACCCTTCATAGCATGTGCCGTCATGGCAATAATGGGTGTATGTGTGTGGTTAACCGCTTCCAGTTTTCGAATTTCCGCTGTAGATTCGAAACCACCCATCACCGGCATCTGAATATCCATCAAAATCAGGTCATACGAATTGTTCTCATACGCTTCCACGGCTAATAAACCATTACCCACTATTTCGATGGTATATCCGAACTTCTCAACAGTCCGACGTGCCACTTCCTGGTTCATGGGGTTATCTTCTGCCAGCAGGATACGRTATCGATTGTTRTGCTCGGTAGGCAGGTTRTGTTCTGTGATAATCGCTTTRGACTGATAWGCRTTRATACCATCCTTTTTACCAATGACCGCCATGACACAATCATATAGATTCGATTGCTTAATGGGTTTATTAAGATACCCATCAAATCCGATTTCCTGAAGGCGCGTAGCATCACCGATAGTGCCCACGGAAGTCAGCATGATTAAGTGGGTGCTCTTGAGTTCGGCGTCATCTTTAATCAGCTGTCCAAGATTCGCGCCGTCCATGCCGGGCATTTGCATATCCAAAATAGCTACATCGAAAGCTTCATCTTTTTCATGAGCGCATTTAAGCATGGTATAGGCTTCATGGCCGTCAATGGCCTCGCTATGAGGAATGTTCCATGACTCCAAATGTAAATGCAGAATCTTACGGTTCGTGGCGTTATCATCCACGATGAGAATACGGCGTTGAGTCATATCCACAGGTACCACTACATTCTCACTCGCCTCCTCAACCCGGGTCTGAAATTCTGCYGTGAACCAAAATGTAGAACCTTTACCCGCTTCACTGGACACACCGATTTCCCCATGCATCAAATTGACGAGCCGCTTGGAAATGGTCAAGCCCAAGCCTGTACCTCCATACTTCCGAGTGACAGATGTATCCGCTTGAGAGAACGGATCGAATAAGTGACTAATCGCTTCTTTGTCAATGCCGATACCCGTGTCGGTAACAGCAAAATTGAGAATCGCTTTGTTGTCATCCAGAATATCCAACGCTACGTGGATGACAACTTCACCCGATTCGGTGAATTTAATGGCGTTTCCTGCCAAGTTTATCAATATTTGTCGAAGGCGAACAGGATCGCCTGTAAGAGCAAGAGGGACTTCCCCATGAATAACGCAAGCCAACTCAATATTTTTCTGACGTGCCTTCACATGCAAGGTGTCCACCACCTCTTCCACCGTGTTGCGCAGGTTGAACGGAATGTCCTCCAATTCCAGCTTCCCTACTTCAATTTTGGAGAAATCCAGAATGTCGTTGATGATTACCATCAAATGATTCGCAGCAGTGTCTACCGAGCGCGCATATTCAAGTTGATCATCATCCAACTTTGAATCCATCAGGAATCCGGCAAACCCAAGAACCGCATTCATAGGAGTACGAATCTCATGACTCATATTAGCAAGAAACTCACTCTTCGCTACGTTGGCGGCCTGCGCTTCAATAGCCATGGAATTTGCCCGTTCAATAGCTAATTCCAGATTATTATTGATGGCTTCAAGTTCTTTGTTATTGGCTTCGATTTTTTTCTCGGCGTTGGTACGTTCCTTGATCTCTTCCACTAAATCCTGGGTGCGATCTTTCACGCGCTCCTCTAATTCATCGTGGGCCTTTTTAAGTTCCCCATGCTGACCATTTATTTTTNCCAGCATGTCATTGAATTGATCCGTAAGTAGTCCCAATTCATCGTCGGCATATTTCGTGGCACGCAAGGAGTAGTCTTTTTCTGTGGACACCCTCTCRGCCGTRTGCGCYAGMTGYARRAGAGGCYGRGTRATGACACGCTGCATCAGYTGYGCMAGAAGAAAGGACAAYGCCAAWGAGACACARAYAACAATGGCGGCATACGTCAACAGCACTTCCAGCCACCGATTCATTTTGGGGCCGATGTCACCAGTTAAAGTAATGGTCCCGATCTTTTCACCATCCAATATAATCGGCTTTGCTGCGATGATCACATACGAATGGCTGACTTGGGTATCCACGTTTTCTCGAGTATAGCGGGTAAATTCTGATCCATCAGGCCGCGTGATGATGCCAACCAGGATATCTGCATTCACTTCCAACCCATTTAATGTAGCCGCTGCATCATCAGGGTTATCAAACGATAGAGCCGCTTGCGTGTTCTTGGCCACTATTTCAGCTAATGTAGCAATTTCATTCTCCGCTTCACCTCGAAATGACAAGTAACTGTATATCAATACAGAACCTGCCACCAAGAGAATAGAAAAAGAACTGATGCTCATGGCCATAATGAGCAATTTTTGCTTAAAAGGCATATCCTTCAGATGTGGCATTAAGTAAACTAAACCCCATTACATTATGGGTGTTAACGCCATAAAAGAGCGCCAAACACCGCATTCCCCCACCTCAATCGACAAAACAAACTGTTTTTTCCCCGTCGATCATCGCGACGAATGTCGCGTGTATTAAAGTATACACAAGAAAAAGAAAAAAGAGAGATCATGCTTGTACTATTTTGGTTCAGAAGGAAGTAAAATATAGCAGACATGAGAGTTTATAGCCGCGATAACCAGGCTAAAAACATAAACAACTATTGATATAATTGTATAAATTGAATTTATTAGTATAYYTRTAANYKATTTMWWTWCMTTNNTASMTGWGYATKWRWAATNRWWMYKTKANCWGSMKTGYTATTTTGAAGCTATATCAGGYTGATCCGAAYKATCRTYGAATTGYTGAGGRTATCTGGGGGTGATATCYTTATAAAAGGCYTGTATTTTAGGKATATCYTTCTCCATATCCCCYRAAAGGTGAAATAAATCRCCYACYCCGCCCACCTTGCGCCCATAATCCAAAAATCCACACAAAATAGGTAATTGGGCACCCACGGCAATATGGTAAAAGCCGCTTTTCCACTTTTTCGTCTTGCCCCGAGTCCCCTCCGGTGGAATAACAATAACCAGAGACGTTGCGTTATTGAATATCTCGACCGTTTGGTCAACCGTGCTGTTACGTTTGCTCCGGTCAATGGATATACCGCCTAGCCACTTGAAAAACCAGCCCAATGGCCAAAAAAAGATAGCCTTCTTCCCCATCCAATAAATATCCAGCCGTAACCTGAGGGCAATCGCCAGCATGATAGGAAGGTCCCAGTTACTGGTGTGAGGAGCCGCCAGCATAATGTATTTCGGAATATCCGGGGGCTGTCCCTCGCATTTCCAACCAATACATTTAAGATAAATCAGCGCAATAAAGCGGAGTACATGGTTTAAAACAGGTGTGGAAAATAAAGTGAGATGCATGATGATGACCTAAAGAAAAACCCAGGCGCAGACCTTTCTGCGCCTGGGTAGGATACCAGATAGTTCAGTGTATGTGTACTCAGCCGTTCATGAAATCAGCGATTAACTGAGCTTCTTCCAAATCGATTCCGCCATCGGCATTCATGTCTACCATGCCGAATGCACCTTGAAGCTGCTCAGGTGCTTCTTCCATGGTGATTTTGCCATCGCCGTCAGCGTCCATCATGGTCATAACCTGTTCAGCAGTGACACCGCCAGTATCTTCTTCCGGCAGCATGGCCTGGATTACTTCAGGAACCGTAAAGGTGTCGTCCGAGATGTCGCCATTCACTTCGATAGTATCGATAGTGATTTCAATGGTCATGGCACCCAGGATTTCCATCGTGTGAGCAAAATTGATGCCGCCCACTTCTTTGTAATCGCTATAGTTTGTTGTAGCCGGAGAGCCGTCAAGGCCCACACCTTCGGATTTGCTGATCAACCCAGTTTCGTTGTTGAAATACACAACCGAGTCATTCCCATCTTCACCTGTGAAGGTTACAATGGTAGCACCATCTTCTTCACCCGTAATCTCACCAGCACCAAAATTGTTTTCCCAATCCAAATAGGGATTGACCTGAGCCAGCACCTTCACGCCGTCGGCCTGTTCGCCTTCCAGAACGCTATCGCCTTCCATGAAGTGCATCTGCCATACCACGTCGCCGGTGATACCCTGAACGACTTCGCCCATTCCTTCAACAGCAATAGTCTGAATGAAGTTTCCATCTTTCATGTAGGATTCCAGTCCGGCACCCATACCCATATCCACCAGCATAAACTGGCCTTTACGGGTCATACTTTTCACGCCTGCCTGAGCATCACGTCCGCCCGTAGCTTCGATGTACTTGTCTACCACATCCTGAACGGATGCCGCAGAAGCCATACTCATCGGAGCCATAGCCCCAATAACCGTTGCTGCCACAGCCAGCTTCATTTTCTTCGCAATTGATTGATACACGTTCCTTCTCCTTTGTTACGTCTAAATACGTTATGTTTAAAGTCGATAAACAGCCTATTGTAAATAACGACAAACAAGCACTATATAAAACACAGCGTAAGAAATCCAGTGCCATGTAATTTTCACAAATGGGAATTTATGCCAAGAACCGTATAAATAATGAGCTTTATTCCCAACACATAATTTGGGAAACAGCAGGAAAGTACGCATAACCAAGGGTGATATGATAGTATCGGGGTCTCACAACCGGGTAAATGTACTGATTTTTCAATGAATTCCACCTCCTCTACAGAACCGCGCTGGGCAGGACTGCGCGAAGTCACCACCATGGCCTGGCCTATTATGCTGGGTGCCGTATCCTTCGTATTCATGGATTTCGTGGACAAAATATTTGTGTCCAGGTTAGGAATCGAGAACCTGGCTGCTGTGGGCTCAGCCGGCATCTGGGCGTATGCACTGGGTATTTTCTTCGTCGGGCTAGCCGGATGTGTGAGTACATTTGCCTCCCAGAGCTTGGGACGAGGCAACAAAGAAGATTGTGCCCGTTACGCCTGGCAAGGTATATACATCTCTCTTTTTGCCGGTGGATTCGCTCTTCTGATCTGGCCGTTTTCCGGATTATTTTTYACATCCATGGGGCATTCTCCCGAAGTAACAGCCCTGGAATTGGAGTATTTCAATATTCGGTTATTTGGATTTATTTTTGTGGCATGGCAAGCCGTGTTAGCCTCCTTCTTCATGTCCATCGGCCGCCCCAAGATTCCTATGTTGGCGGCATTGATGGCGAATGTGAGTAACGTCGTCCTTGATTACGTCCTTATCTTTGGTAAATTCGGTTTTCCTGCCATGGGTATTTCCGGTGCAGCAATAGCTACTGTTCTATCCATCATTCTGCAGGTAGTAGTGTTACAGTGGATATTTATGAACGATGCCATAAACCGAGAATACAAAACACGTTCAGCCTATATGTGGGACACAAAAAAAATAAGAGAATTGGTTCGTATTGGCTGGCCCTCTGGCCTGTCCGGCTTCTTGGATGTGGCGAGCTGGTCTGTCTTTACCAGTTATATCGTAGGCCGATTCGGAACGGAACAATTAGCTGCCCACACGGCAGCCATCAACTTCATGCATTTGAGTTTCGTACCCGCCATTGCCTTAAACCAGGCCATTGCCCCCATCGTCGGACGCTGGGTCGGTCAGGGCAATATAGCCATTGCCAAGGCCCGAGCCTATACCGCTACCAAAATCGGCATGGTCATTATGCTTTTTGTGGGAACAACATTGGCGGTATTCGGTGAAACTCTCATGACCGTATTCAGCAGCGACCCCGTAGTTATTGATATGGGACACACCTTGCTTATCTTGGCAGCAATTTTCGCCGGTTTTGATGCAGTAAACATTGTTTTATCCGGCGCACTCCGCGGGGTAGGGGATACGCGATGGATGATGTGGGCCATGTTCATTGGATCTTACGGAGTATCCCTTCCATTGGCATGGTTTTTTGCCAATCCAGTCGGGTTGGAAGCAAAAGGGGCTTGGGTAGGTGCAACTATTTACATAATCCTGTTGAGCGGATTCTTCTTTCAACGCTTTCATGGAGAAAAGTGGCGTCATATCAAAATTTTTTCCGACGATACCGAATCCGAAGTCTCCGAAAATCCCGA
>NVWG01000071.1 GCA_002746185.1 Candidatus Hydrogenedentota bacterium | reverse complement strand
GACCAGTCCCCCATTGGCCGCACACCAAGGTCAAACCCGGCCACGTATACCGGGGCCTTTACCCCAATCCGCGAATGGTTCGCAGGATTGCCGGAATCTCAACGTAGAGGCTACAAACCCGGACGGTTCAGTTTCAACGTAAAGGGCGGACGATGCGAAGCCTGCAGCGGCGACGGCGTGATCAAGATCGAAATGCACTTTTTGCCGGACATTTATGTCCAATGCGATGTGTGCAAAGGCAAACGTTATAACCGCGAAACTCTGGATATTAAATTTAGGGATAAATCCATCGCCGACGTTTTGGACATGACCATCGAAGAAGGGTGCGACTTTTTCCGGAATATCCCGGTGATTTACCAGAAGTTGAACTTGCTCAACGAAGTGGGGCTGGGCTACATCAAGTTTGGTCAGGCCGCCACAACCTTGTCCGGCGGGGAGGCGCAACGCGTGAAGCTCGCCACGGAACTGTCGAAACGGCAGACCGGGCGCACGCTGTATATTCTGGATGAGCCCACCACGGGACTCCACGCCATGGATGTGGATAAGCTGCTCAAAGTGCTCCATCGCCTGGCAGATCACGGCAATACCGTAGTAGTCATCGAACACAACCTGGATGTCATCAAAACAGCTGACTGGATCATCGACCTAGGGCCCGAAGGCGGCGATAAAGGCGGCAAAGTCATTGCCCAAGGCACCCCGCAACAAGTCGCCCAAAAAAAGAAGTCCTATACCGGCCAGTATTTGAAGGATAAGCTGTAGCTTTACATACGCATCAAAATTGTTTAGTATGTAGAGGCCTTGCGCAAGTTTTTTGCACAACAAGACAATATATGCTAGGATTTTGATATGTTAGTACAATTTTCAGTAGATAATTTCCTTTCTATTAAGGATAAAGTTACTTTTAGTATGGTAGCTAATAATAAAATCAAAAAAATGACTGAAAATGCTGTTTCTGTAAATATTCCAGGTTTGCCTAACGTCAAATTACTGAATAGTGCCGTTTTGTTTGGTGCAAATGCTTCTGGCAAGAGCAATCTATTGCAGGCTGTAGGTTTCCTTATGCAATTTGTTTCGGCGAAAATTGAAGGTCGGAAATTGGATTCAGTGGAAGAATTAATTCCTTTTAGATTGGATAAATTCTCTAAAGATGAACCGACAAGTTTCGACTTAATATTTATCTCTGGAGGTAGGCTTTACCAATATGAAATAGTATTGAATTCGAAGAGAATCTTAAGGGAAACTTTGTATGCTAATTATACAGTGCAAACCAGTTTGATTTTTGATAGGCAATTCGATGTCGAATCAGAGGAGTATGACTGGAGTTATGGTTCAAAATTTAAAAGAGATAAAATAATTGAAGAGAAAACTGGTCGTACAATCCCATTCATTACGATGGGGGCATATTTGAATAGTGATTTACTGAAAGAAATTTATGAGTGGTTTCTAAATAAATTGGGAGTGGTGGACTTGTCTGATGGCGATCTGCCATTTCCCATTACAGTTGAAGCTATGGAAAATAATCCTGAATTGAGAAATGAATTTATTTCCATTCTTCAAGATGCTGATCTAGGGATAGTTGACATAAAAATATTAGAGAAGCCACTAGAAGAACTCCTTGAAGCAGAAAATATTCCCGATGACATACGGGAAAAATTGCGAGAGGAATTTCAAGGCAAAGTTAGTTCTGAATTGTATTTTTCCCATAAAGTCCATAATTCAAATGAATTAGAAAATTTTCCAATGAATTTTGAATCGAGAGGCACGCTGAAAATATTTTCTCTGCTTGGGCCGCTTAATGATATTTATAAAAGAGGCATGACTGTATTTTTTGATGAAATGTGTTCTAGTTTACATCCATTAGTATCCAGATCTTTCATCAGATTATTCCAGAAATATTCGATGGAAAATAGAGAAATGCAGCTAATTTTTACCACACACGATTCGACGTTACTTGATGCTCAGCTTTTTCGAAGTGATCAAATTTGGATGGTAGAGAAAGATACAATTGGTGCAACTTCAATGAATTCCCTTGATGACTTTAAAGGAAGACAAGGCGAGGCATTGCAAAGAGGGTATTTGGCTGGTAGGTATGGTGGAATTCCATACATTAAATAATTATGCCTCCGAAAAGAAAGCAAATACGAAATAGCATCCGGCGACACAATAAAAAGTTGCCAAGTGATTTGATATTGATTGTATGTGAGGATGCGGTAAGCGCTCCAGCATATTTTTACGCCATAGTGAGTCAACGGAAACCGACATTTCTTGAAATTAGAGGTGAAGAGTGTGGATCAGATCCTCGAAGTGTAGTTCGATATGCTGTTGAGTTAATTAGGAAAAGAAAAAAAGAACCAAAATACGATCAAGTTTGGTGTGTAATTGATAGAGATCAGCATCCAGACAAAGTGTTGAATGACGCTCGCCAATTGGCCAAGTCAAAAAATATAAAATTAGTAATATCAGTCCCATGCTTTGAAATTTGGTATTTATTGCATTTTTCATACTCGGCTAAACCATACACTGATTTTCGCAGCTTAAACCAAGATTTGAAAAGCATAGATGGCTTTGAAAATTATTCGAAATCAGATCCGCCAATAGAAGTGCTATTACCAGAAACRGATACTGCAATAAAAAATTCAAAGAGGTTACGTGCTTCAAACGAAAAATCGGGCTCAGAAAATCCTGCTACAGATTTGGATAAGGTAGTAGAGTCATTGCAAGAACGAATTCGTGAAAATGATGATGACTCATAGTTGATTGAAGCTGCTTTATGATTCGTCGCATACACATTACGGGAAACGCGGGATCGGGAAAGAGCACGTTGGCGGCGGCACTGGGCGAAGTGACGGGGTTGCCGGTGTTTGGTCTGGATGGGATCGTGTGGCAGGAAGGTTGGAAGCCTACGCCTCTCGACGAACGTCGCGCACTGGAAGAAGAACTGGCTGCGAGGGATTCGTGGATTGTGGAAGGGGTGTCGCCCGTGTTTCGTGAGGCGGCGGATGTGGTAATTTTTCTGGATATCCCTCGGCATGTATGTGCGCGGCGATGTCTCAAGCGCAATCTCCGTTATGCGTTTCGGTCTCGTCCCGGGCTTCCTGCGAACTGCCCCGAGTGGCGTATCGCGCCCCGACTGATGAAAATCATCTGGCAGTTTCCCAGGGTGATGCATCCGAAGATATTGGTACGTGATGAAGGACCTTCGTCCTCTTTAGTACATTTGAAATCGGAACGAGAAATCGAAGACTATCTTGGTTCTTTCTGAAGACGTTCTCCGATGGGTTCACCGAATTTCGGCGTTCAGCGTGGAGACCAGATTGCCGCACTCCACTTCGTTTCGCTCGCAATGACATTGATTTATGGATGGCCTCTAGCAAATTTGACGGGGAAAATTGATACATAGGGTAACTCCCATAGCCCAGTTTGGGACATTCTGTGCGATAATATACATAGAAGGTCAACCGGGTTGAGGTGTGGTATGCAGCGAGATCCCCTGGATAAAATAGTAGTAGCTGCTCGTGGTGGCGATGACGACGCGTGTGCGGAGATTGTGCGTCGTTTTCGCGATAACGCTCATGCCCGGTCGTATAGCGTGCTGCGGGATCATCAGTTGGCGGAGGATGCGGTACAGGAGGCTTTCGCGGAGGCGTTTCTCAATCTGGATAAACTTCGTGAACCTGCCGCCTTCCCCGGATGGTTCAAGCGAATTGTGATTAAGCGTATTGACCGACTCATTCGCGGCAAAAAACTACCCCTCGTGTCATTGGATGCCGCCTTTGAGCAGCCCTGGGACGGGGGGAGCCCAGAGGAAGATTTAGACCGTGCCGATTTGCGAGAGACCTTGGACGCAGCGTTGGATTCGCTGCCGGACCACGAGCGAGGCCCGGCTCAGGAATATTATTTCGAGGATAAATCGCAAAAGGATATCGCGGACGATCTGGATGTACCCACAACAACCATCAAGAAGCGGCTGTATGCATCCCGGCAGCGTCTCAAGGATCGCTTGAGC
Organism: Candidatus Hydrogenedentota bacterium; assembly: GCA_002746185.1. Lineage (GTDB taxonomy): Bacteria > Hydrogenedentota > Hydrogenedentia > Hydrogenedentales. The sequence goes on along the minus strand of NVWG01000071.1, from coordinate 18,628 downwards.
GATGTAGGTCCCTTCGACGATGCCGTGTTGGATCCGTCACGTTTTCCCATTGAGGCACAGTTATTTGCTGCCACGCGAAACGGATTTGCCTACAAAGTGGATCAACTGCTCACCCAGAATCTAGATTTAATTAAATCGACCAACGACGATGGTCTCAGTATTTTATTGTACGCGGCACACACGTCTCACCATTCCGGCAATACCCGCGTGATAGATTTACTGCWGGCGAAAGGCGCGTATCTGGGCTTATTCGAAGCCGCCGCGCTGGGGTTTCGCGACCGAGTGACCCACGCGCTGGAACAGAATCCCAAATCAGTAAACATGCGCGGACCCTGGGGGCGTACTCCCCTGCATTGGGCGGCATCGGGGGGGMATGAGGCTCTGGCAGATGTGCTCCTGGCATTGGGCGCAAATCTCCATGCAGGCGACTTGTGGGGATGTACTCCTTTGCATCTGGCGGCGGAATTGGGTCACCCCGATTTGGTGGCGATGCTCACAGATGCCGGGGCAGACATTCATGCCACGCTGAAAAACGGAAAGACGGTGCTGCATCTTGCGGCACAGAGTGGGGATATCGCCGTGGTGGAGGCATTGCTTCGGGACAAGGCGCGGCTGGATGTGTTCACCTGTGCCACGCTGGGGCTGGACGACCAGATGAAGCGTCTCCTGCGAAAAGATCCCTATCTGGTTAAAGCGCGATTGCCGTTCGGTGCCACGCCCCTCCACATGGCGGCAGAGGATGGGCAATTCGGTATGGCGGAATACCTGGTAGACCAGGGCGCGGAACTAGATGTGGTGAGTGCCACGGAACTGGGCTGGCTCGATGAAGTGAAGACGCTGCTCGCATCACGCCCTGCCGATGTAAACGTGAAAGGCGGGTCGTATGGATTCACCGCGCTCCACAGTGCCACGTCCAAAGGACACCGCGAGCTGGCCCGACTCCTCCTCATCAAAGGCGCTGAAGTAAATGCCACCGACCACATGTACGCCAAAACCCCCCTAGGCGAAGCACTCTACTTCGGAAACGAAGCCATGGCACGGTTACTAGCCGACCATGGCGGTTCAGTTTGACTGTTCTACTTCACCGCCAGAATCAACATATGCATTGGTATGAGTATAACAACCGATGTTCTCGATTTCACTTAATGCAACCCTCACCTGATTCTCAGAGGTGCGAAAATCGATAAAATGATTTTGTGTTCTAGCACTCAAGCATTCCGGTGCATAATTTGGAGTTGTTGAATCATAAAGAAACTCACCCGAAATTGATCGTTTACCGCTCAGAGGTAGCGATTCGCCGCATGGTACCATTGTGTACTCCGCAACCCATACGTAAAATGGCAGATGAAGAAGATTGTATTTTTCTTTCATTTCTACTGGGTAAGATCTGGTAACTACTGAATTTTTGAAATTGGGTCCTGACGCCAAGAGAAACCGCCAAAGGAATTTGAATACACCTTTGTATTTTTCGCCATACATTTTTTGTACTCGTAGCATTGCATTCAGCATTACTTCGCGGGGTTCGTTCTGGACATAATTCGGTAACGGTACGACAACACGATGTAAATCGTGGATCTTTTCTTCGGAAACGTGATCTATAGATTCGATCCGGCCTCGTGTAATCAGGCATTTTGCCTCTTTGATAGTTTTTGAGCTTGGATTATTTTTCTGAATGTCTCTAGCCAATGCATCGGAAAGAATTTGAAATCTGTCAAACGGYCCATAGTTATCATTGTGTGYGTAGTACAATTGAATCGATTGACCTATCAAAGAATGGAAATTGTCCCATATTTTTTCATGTTGAAATACAAGTTTAGCTTCGCACTCTGCGGCATCGCAATTGTCTCGATCTGTCGGTAACAAATGCCCTACCAATGTAACGGCATGCCCATCACGATTGTTAACAGCATCTACTGCAGTGAAACAAGCGATAACCGGAATTTGAGACTCTACAAAGGTATATAACATGAGTCTCGCCTCGGCTTGATTGCGAAGGGCAATGATTATAGGGGCAGCTCCGGTGTGGGAAAGAGCATCCTTTATTTCAGGCGGACTCAACCCTCGAGCAAATTTTGCGTCATGAAACTCAATCTCTGGTGCAGAGAGGCGACTGGCCGCCTGTTTTGTAATAATGCTAAACGGAAATTTCCGAAGGCCAAACTGTTTTGATAAAATTTGTGATGCCACCCAAATTGATGCCGTCGCGCATACGCCAATAACTGGATTTTGCTGCATGAACGGAACACTAGGTACTGAAAACTCTAACGAACCGATATGGATGGTTGTTGCTGATGAAGTTGTAAGATAAGGTACACCAGTCTTTTCGAGATAATGCAAATGATTTGATTGGGGTGATAGTTTCCCGTTATTCGAAAACTCGACGATACTTCGTCCCACGATAAGATGTCCACCCGATCGCAAAAGGAGGAAACCCTTGTACTTAACATTATCCAACGCATCCCATTCTCTCTTTGTCATCCCTGAGCGTAACTTATTAACGAATTCATCGGCGTAATTGTCAGAGCCTTCAAAAAAATGAATTCGATGACAAAATCGCGGATACTCAGTAAAACTTTTTGCATAGAATGTAGAGTATGCACTCCACTCTTCGAGATCTAAATAGGGATACTCGACTATTGCAAAACAGCGATATCTGCGCCTAATAATTTTGAGAAAACTTCGAACAGGATTGGAGTTAATATTTCCCACTATGCCGTGAATTAGAAAACGAATCCTAGCATTATCATTAGGATCCTCTTTAGCAATGGCAGTTAGTAGTTCATCGTCATCAACAACAGCCAATATTTTGTCAATGATAGATCCTGGTATTTGCCAAAAGTCTATTTTGGAAGACAAAGTTGCCATCAATATTGGGAAGTGTAGGGCATCAAAGGGATTTCTTCAAGTCAGATTGGCACTATCCGACAAATCTTAAATGAGAATTACGTTCTAACAATTGAGCTTCTTCTGATTTGACCGTGTTATAGAAATCCTTTATGAGTAGGCGACTTTCCAACTCCATGTCGGTTGATTGCAATTGAATGGTCTCAAGGGAAGAAAATTCTTCAATAAGTTGTTCTGCCGTGCTGTTGATAGATTCATCCATAATTTTAGAAACCCTATACAGTTTTGATCAATTTAGACAGCTGAAAATTGAAAACATAATCTGTTTCTGTGACAATACGTTTTGGCACCCATTGAATTAATCGTATCAAAAAATTGGACATCGAATTGGTGATATAAAATGCAAAAGAGAAGTATAGGATATGAAAGGATGTACTGTCAATCATGCCGCTACGGCTACAAAACATGGAATTCCCCGGAACCCTGTCGTATTGATTTATATCTTTACAATATAATATTGTCATCTGTCAAGACTTTATCGTCCACTATACCTTTTTTCGTTATTTCAAACGTAATTGATTAACATCGTTATACTTAAACGATATTTTCRCATATATGTTCATTTTATACTACTTTTGTAGTATTTACAACGTATTGTAAATAAAGGRGTTATACGTATTCCATTCATTACTCCCAAATTTTTCATGCCTCAATCTCGATCAAGTTCTATCAATATAAATACGAAAATATTGCGTTTTCTTGTTTTAAATGGTTTTGAAACATACAAGCCGACCCAATTTTTCATTTATCCAACCGCCTTCTTATCGAAAGTAATCTGTGCAATCCGTATGTCAAATAGAGCCTTTTGTTGACGATTAATCATTTTATCACCGTTGTTTTCCATACAAACATCGAGAGTAAGAACCGTCTACCTAGAAACTACATGTAACGAAAATCAGAAACCCCTCTCGTTTTTTTGCTAAAATACGTGTTTTCCGGGGAACCCCTGTCCTCTTCTGCGGGACTTGGGGGTATCGAATCGAGGGTGAATTCTACAAGGAGCAAGTCTCATGGCAGTTACAAGTACAGATAAGGCATTGGCTTACAAAGTAGCCGATATGGAATTGAAGGATTGGGGCCGCAAGGAATTGGATATTGCGGAGAAGGAAATGCCGGGGCTCATGTCGGTGCGGAAGAAATATGCCGCAGAGAAGCCGCTGGCTGGGTATCGGGTCATGGGTTCACTCCACATGACGATTCAGACGGCCGTGCTCATTGAGTCATTGGGCGCGTTGGGTGCAGACATCCGCTGGGCAAGCTGTAACATTTTCTCTACCCAGGACCATGCGGCGGCGGCTATCGCTGAAGCGGGGTATCCTGTGTTCGCCTGGAAAGGTGAGACGCTGGAAGAATACTGGTGGTGCACGTTGCAAGCGTTGACATGGCCGGACGGATCGGGTCCTCAGTTGATTGTGGACGATGGCGGCGATGCTACGTTGTTCATTCATCGCGGCTGGGATTTTGAAGAGCATTTTAATGAGCACGGCACGTTGCCGGAAATCGACCGGAGCAACGGTGAGATCGAAGTTATCGACACGCTACTGCATAAAGTACATGCGGAAGATCCGGGCAAATGGCATCGGTATATGGAAGATTGGATCGGCGTATCCGAAGAAACCACCACGGGCGTGCATCGTCTGTATCACATGATGAAAGCCGGGACATTGAAGACCCGCGCCATCAACGTAAACGACTCCGTTACTAAATCCAAATTTGATAACTTGTACGGCTGTCGTGAATCACTGGCTGACGGTATCAAACGCGCTACCGACGTGATGGTTGCCGGTAAAGTAACCGTTATTGCCGGATACGGCGATGTGGGTAAAGGGTGCGCCGCCGCCATGAAAGGGCTGGGTTCCCGCGTCATCATTACGGAAATCGATCCCATCTGCGCGTTACAGGCATCCATGGAAGGCTATCAGGTCATGACCATGGAAGAAGCGGCTCCTCAGGGCGACATCTTCGTGACGACAACGGGTTGTGCGGACGTGATTCGGGTAGAGCACATGGAAGTCATGAAAGACGAATCCATTGTATGCAATATCGGTCACTTCGATTCTGAAATTCAGGTTGCGAAATTGGAAAATTCCGACACCATCACCGAACTGAACATCAAGCCGGAAGTGGACAAGTACATTTTCCCCGACGGACATTCCATCATCATGCTGGCGAAAGGTCGCCTGGTGAATCTGGGTTGCGCTACAGGTCACCCTTCCTTCGTTATGTCCAACTCCTTCACCAACCAGACGCTGGCACAGATTGCCCTGGCAGTGGATACAGACAAATACGAAATCGGCAAGGTCTACACCCTGCCGAAAGAACTGGACGAAGAAGTAGCGCGGCTGCATTTGGACAAGTTGGGCGTGAAACTCTCCAAGCTCACACAAGAACAAGCCGATTACCTGGGCATCCCCGTAGACGGTCCCTACAAGCCCGAGCACTATCGCTACTAGGCCAGATTTAAATCAGATTCACTATCGCCCTCATCCGGGAGACCGGATGAGGGCGTTTTTTTTATTTAGCCACGGGTTTGCACGGATCGGTACGGATGTAGATTGATGATAAGGAATTTCCGCTGTGGCCGGGCTCCCGACCGAGCCACCTGCCCGACCCGCAGGGGCCCAACCATGCCCCAAAGCCGGTTCATGATCGTAATAGATGCGTTGCTTATTGCTCATGGATGGGTAGGTTGTGATGCTGCATCGACTCGATTTTTTTGTTGGAGAATGTAAAGCATGAGGAGTTCTTTTACTTCTTGTTTACGTATACGACGTATCTGCAATGAATAAGTAAGGGAGATCAAAATTGGAAGAAACATTGTGATAATGAAAGGTGAAAATGCAATATCCGCCCCTTTATAGAATGCTAAGAACATGGCTCCGCCTAAAGCTCCGCCAAATGCACCGCAACCGACAAATCCAGCTATGATCATGCCAGCAAAGAAACGTGATCGCGCTTCAAAGGCTTCGTAATGTGTATACACATCTGGTGCGTTTACACGTAGGTCGTCTTTCCAGAAACTAAATATATCCATTAAGGCTTTGTCGTCTATGTCTTCCACATTCGGCAATTGAATGTCATGAGGGAGTCCAAGTAATTGTGCATTATTGGAAATATTTTCAACAGTTTCGCGAATGATCAGTGGATAGGGGAAATTACCTTTATTTTCCTTTCCGGTGATGTTGGGTATTGCTTCATCGACTTTGCTTACAGGTAACGAACGTACGATACTCCCGATGATGTAGGCGATGAAAAGGAGGAGAACGATAGCCGCTGGGTTCTGAGTCAAATAGTCCAACAGCACCTGATTAGCGATGACGAGAGCCAAGTGAGACGATTCTTCGCCAACCGGAATAAGCAGGTCAAGCGTGACCGTGTCGCCGGGACCATAGCGAAACCACGACAGCATATAGATGGCGGTGTAGAGGAAGTAGAAGATGAGGAGTCCGGCGGGGATGGTGGCAAAAAATTCGATGCGTCCCAGGCGGCGGGTCAGGGTGTCAGTGGGCATGGAGTCCTTTCGGGTATGAGGAATAGAATTTTGTTAATGATCATACTACAGCAACGATTCCTGCATGTGTTACAAATCAAATGTCATCGTATTCTTTTCTGCGAAAAAGCGAATATATCCCAGTTCCCAGTATAACTATTGCGATTGCGGCGGCACCATAACGTGTGTAATTTTTCCAGCGCGGGGATCCGTAGATTTCCTTTCCTTCAATATCAATGATGAAGAGATTATTGTCGGGGATTTCGGATAAGTTGCATCCTTCGGGTAGGAGTCGAGTAGTACTCATCAAGGTATTCGTGGARTAGTAGCTGCATGTTGCTGGTAGTCGTTTTCCGTCTAATTCGAAATAATCTGCGAACATCGTATCGTAAAACATCTCCGTTCCTGAATTATACCCTGTGGACTTTATATCGTGTGGTACGAGTGCCTCAAATCGATATGGCCAATAAAATGTGAATCCACTTACATTTGGATAAGCATTAACGGCGATTTCATTTTGGGCTGGGTTGGGGGTATCTGGAAACGTGAAACGCATATGTTCATAAACATTTGTAACCCTATCTTTCTGAGTTAAAGAAAATAGGTGAGTGTCAATGTAGCTTACGTATCGTATTCCATCCAGATAGAGATCTTCATCCGGTATGTTGTCGTCGAATGTTAGGGCATTAACAAATTCCTCAGTGAAGATGTATCCGTTCCCTAGGTCGGTATAGAATCCATCGTGAATTATGGTGCGGAGTAGATCGTCATCCTCATATAGTTCGCATCTGTATTTGAGATTATGCCATTGGTAGACGACTCGATTGACCAATTTTGATTCGATGAGAAAATCGTCCACATTGAATTCCGCCGCCATCGGATCTTCAAAGGTTACTTCCATCACCACTTTCCCGTGGGTTCGTTTCAATTCCTCCTCGACAGCATCCATAATCAGACTCTTTGGTGTCGGTGGAGGGGAATTCGCTTCCAATTCTTCCTGCGCTGATGTAGGTAAATGTACCAGGCATGCCACGGCGAGCCCAAGAAAAAAAAGACCATGTGGAAGATTTATATGGAAAGTTTTTGACATCGGGCTAATTACAGCTTAAATAGTCATCGTATTCAAATTTATGATGTAATGAGGACTTGGCAGAACAACTATCGGATTCATAATTACCCACTAACCCCCTGCCCGGAATAAACTTGGGGGAGTGGACGTTGACATAAGGGAATATAAGAATGGGCTAAAAGTTAAAATACGGACGATAATTCCTCCGAAACGGTGTATTCGGGTTATTTACCCTGTTTTTATATTCCCGACGTGGATAGTCTCTTGCTGGGCAAGGGCTTAGCGTAGAACGACTGGTGATAGTTTGCTATACTGTATTGCTTGATCCTTAATCACGGTGGGCATTGGGAATATCACGTTTCCACCCGCTGTTGCAAGGCGTATGAACGGTCGGGTAGCGGTGATATTGGTCCGGTCGTCAAAATTTGGCGTATTTATCTAACTTCTTATCCAGAGACAGGACATAATGCGATGAGTTCAGAAGAGATCCTCTCATCAGAATATACCGGCAGCCGGGTGGAGCAGAGCAATAAAAAGGCTGCCGATCTGGCGAATACGGAATACAAGTACGGCTGGGTAACCGATATCGAGTCGGATACCTTTCCTCCCGGCCTGGATGAAGATGTGATCCGGGCACTTTCGGCCAAAAAAGAAGAGCCGGAATGGYTGCTGGAGTGGCGTTTGAAGGCGTATCGTCACTGGTTGACCATGACCGARCCGCAYTGGTTAAACGGMAAATACGATCCCATCGATTACCAGGCCATCAGTTATTATTCCGCACCYAAGGTGGCYATTTTGGATAGTCTGGATGATGCGGATCCTGAATTGRTACGGACTTTCGARAAGCTRGGTATCCCGTTGGATGAACAGAATCGTCTCGCCGGAGTAGCTGTGGATGCCGTGTTCGATAGTGTGTCCGTTGCTACGACTCATAAAGATATTCTCGCCAAGCAGGGAATTTATTTTGGGTCTTTCAGCGAGGCCGTGAAAGAACACCCGGAACTGATCAAGAAATATCTGGGGTCAGTAGTTCCGGCTAATGATAATTTTTATGCCGCGCTTAATTCGGCAGTATTTACGGACGGATCATTTGCGTACATCCCCAAGGGCGTTAAATGTCCCATGGATCTGTCCACCTATTTCCGAATTAACCAGGCGCAGACCGGACAGTTTGAGCGTACCTTAATTATTGCGGAAGAAGGCGCCTCGGTTAATTATCTGGAAGGCTGCACCGCTCCGCAACGGGACGAGAATCAGCTTCATGCCGCTGTAGTAGAAATTGTAGCAATGGACGATGCCACGGTGAATTATTCCACTGTGCAGAACTGGTATGCCGGTGATGATAACGGTGTAGGCGGTATCTTTAATTTTGTAACCAAGCGCGGTTTATGCGCAGGACGAAATTCACGTATCTCCTGGACTCAGGTTGAAACAGGTTCGGCTATTACGTGGAAATATCCCAGCTGTATCTTAAAAGGCGATAATTCCGTTGGCGAGTTTTATTCGGTAGCAGTGAGTCATAAATGCCAGCAAGCCGACACGGGTACGAAGATGATCCATCTGGGTAAGAACACGCGCAGCACGGTCATCTCCAAAACTATCTCGGCTGGACGGGGTCAAAACAGCTATCGCGGTCTCATACAGATTATGCCCAAAGCGGAGAATGCCCGCAGCTATACCCAGTGCGACTCCTTGCTTATTGGGGATAGATGCGGCGCACACACGTTCCCCAACATTGAAGTGAAAAATACGACCTCCAACGTGGAGCACGAAGCGTCCACGTCGAAAATTAGCGAAGACCAACTTTTTTATTGCCAGCAGCGGGGCATGTCCACCGACGACGCGGTATCCACCATCATCAACGGATACTGTAAAGAGGTGTTTGACCACCTGCCCATGGAATTCGCCGTGGAAGCCGCGAATCTGTTGAGCATTACTCTGGAAGGCAGCGTAGGATAAAATCCGCGTTCGCCGTAACTGTAACGGAATACCATCATGCTGGAAGTAAAAAATCTACACGTTAGTGTAGAAGACACAGAAATTCTCAAAGGCTTGGATCTTACCGTAAACGCCGGAGAAGTTCATGCCATTATGGGGCCTAACGGCTCGGGAAAAAGCACCTTGGCGCAGACCCTGGCCGGACATAGTGCCTACGACATAACCGACGGATCGGCCACCTTTATTGGCCAGGACCTGTTGGAAATGCCGCCGGAAGAACGGGCGCGGTTGGGACTATTTTTGGCGTTTCAGTATCCGGTAGAAATCCCCGGCATCTCTAATGCGTATTTCCTCCAGTCGTCGTTGAACGAGGTACGGAAGAGTCACGGCCTCGAAGAAGTAGACGCGCTGGAATTTCAGGATTTACTAGCTGAGAAAATGGAGCTGGTGAATGTACCTGCTCAATTCGCTGATCGGAATGTGAACGAAGGCTTTTCCGGTGGAGAGAAAAAACGTAATGAAATTCTGCAGATGGCGGTGATGGAACCGAAACTCTGCATTCTCGATGAAACCGATTCTGGCCTGGATATTGATGCCCTGCGCATTGTGTCGGATGGCATCAACAAGCTGCGCAATCCCGAACGGGCCTTTGTGCTGATTACCCACTACCAGCGGCTGCTGGGATATGTAAAGCCCGATTTTGTCCATGTACTCTATCAGGGCCGTATCGTTAAATCCGGCGGACCGGAACTGGCGCTGGAATTGGAAAAAAAGGGATACGACTGGTTACGCGAAGCGGCTACGGCCTGACTCGGCGTTTGAGGAGTAGATAGATATGGCTGAGACGGCAGATAGTATCAAGCGGGATCATTTCCTGGCCGATTTAGATAAGGTGAAGGCGCTGGGCGGTTCGGATTGGCTGCAAGGACTGCGCGCCAACGGTGCGGATCGCTTTGGCGATACCGCATTTCCAACCTATAAAGAAGAGGCGTGGAAGTACACGGACATCAAGCCAATTCTGCGTACCCCGTTTCGTTCTCTGGTAGCTGAATCCGCTAGCGATGTGACGAAAGATTCCGTTTCTCCCCATTTGTACGGCGTTGCAGGCTGGACCGAACTGGTGTTTGTGGATGGGTTATATCGGGAAGATTTATCCCGTCTGGATGGGGATGATCAAAAAGTTCATATCAGTAACTTGGCATCAGCTATCGCGGCGGGTGATGAGACGGTGCAGACTCATCTGAATAATATCGCCGCTCAGTCCAGTGCGTTYGTTCCGCTGAACACCGCTTTTTTGCAGGACGGTGCCTACGTGCATGTGCAAGCCAATACGGTATTGGAATCGCCCGTGCATTTTCTATTCGTGTCTACCGGGATCGAACCTGTGGCTACCTACCCCCGAAATCTTTTCGTGCTGGGACAATCCAGTCAGGCGAATCTCATCGAAACCTATGTGGGGYTAAACAACGATACGGCTTACTTCAGCAACGGCGTGACGGAAATGGTACTGGAAGATAACGCAGAACTTACTCGACACAAAGTCGTGATGGAAGGAAGCGAGTCCTTTCATCTGGGCGCAGCCAACGCGCTTATGGGTCGCGACACACGATTGAAATCATTTACATTTTCGTTTGGAGGCAAGATTATACGCAACGAATTGAATGTGGTGCTGAACGGCGAAGGCGGTCAGTGCGATTTGAACGGACTTTATCTGAACAGTGAGGATCGCCTCATCGACAACGCCCTGTTCGTGAAACATGCCTCGCCCAAGTGTTACAGCCGTATGGCGTATAAAGGGGTGTTGGACGGCACCAGTCGCTCCGTATTCACGGGCATGGTTCTGGTGCCCCAGGATTCCCAGCGTACAGACTCCGATCAACTCAATAACAACCTGCTGTTGTCCGACAAGGCCACTATTGACACCAAACCACAATTGGAAATTTTCGCCGACGATGTAAAGTGTACCCACGGTGCCACCATCGGCGGTTTTCCCAAGGAACTCATATTCTACTTCCAAAGCCGGGGCATGAGTGCGGCTATGGCCAACGCCATGCTGACCTATGGATTCGCGGCGGAAATCGTGGATAGCGTAGAATGCGAACCGTTGCATGATCGGCTTGCGGATTATGTATTTTCCAAATTCAGGCCGAAACAGGCATAATACCTGCGCATACGGTTCGTTGAAGGTAGAGGTGTAATCGAATTATGACTGACGTTCAATCCCATACAGCTCCTTATGACCTGGACACCATTCGGAAAGATTTCCCGATTCTGGATGTGCGTCCCCACGGCAAGCAGTTGGTGTATCTGGATAACGCCGCCACGAGCCAGAAACCGCGCCAAGTTATCGATGCCATTGCGGAGTATTACTCGTCGCAGAATTCCAATGTACACCGTGGCATTCACTATCTGAGCCAATTGGCTACGGATAAATTCGATGCGGCTCGGGATAAAGTACAAGCCTTTATAAATGCAAAACACAATCACGAAATCATTTTTACCTCCGGCAACACCGATGCCATCAACCTGGTCGCCCATTCCTAYGGCGGRGCRTTTATCGGGGAAGGCGACGAGATTCTSATTTCCGCCATGGARCATCACTCGAATATYGTTCCCTGGCAGATYCTGTGCGAGACCAAAGGCGCAMTATTAAAAGTGGCACCCATYGACGACAACGGYGAATTGATYATGGAYGAGTTCGCCGCGCTGYTRTCCGARAAGACSAARCTGGTGAGCCTKATMTACGTTTCCAACGCTTTGGGAACAGTTAACCCCGTGAAAGAAATCTGCCGACTAGCCCACGACGCAGGCGCGGTAATTTTGCTGGACGCGGCCCAGGCAGTACCCCACGCGCCAGTGGATGTGCAGGATATTGATTGTGATTTCCTTACCATTGCGCCTCACAAGATGCTGGGGCCTACGGGCGTTGGCGTGTTGTACGGCAAGGAAGCGTTACTGGAAAAGATGCCCCCCTATAAAGGCGGCGGCGACATGATTAAGTCCGTTACATTTGAAAAAACCATCTACAACGATCTGCCGTTTAAGTTTGAGGCAGGTACGCCCAATAYTGCCGGAGTAATCGGTCTGGGTGCKGCWGTGGATTAYCTYACSGCYATMGGTATGGACAAAATCCAGGCTTGGGAATCCGAGCTGCTGGCGTATGGCACCGAGGTGCTGAAAACAGTGCCGGGTCTTCGTCTCATCGGTACGGCACAAGAAAAAGCAGGAGCCTTGGGGTTCGTCATGGATGCGGCTCACCCTCACGATATTGGACAGATACTGGACGAAGATGGTATCGCTATCCGGGCGGGGCATCACTGCGCCCAACCCGTCATGAAATTCTTTGGCGTAGCGGCCACGGCGCGGGCATCGGTAGGTCTGTATAACACCAAAGAGGAACTGGATGCGTTGGTAGTGGGACTTAACAAGGTAAATGAGATTTTTGGTTAATGTCGAAAAATCGCGCCTTATACGAACAAGTAATTTTGGACCATAATAAGTCCCCACGAAATTATGGCGTGATGGACGATCCCGATTTACACGCAGACGGTTATAATGCATTGTGTGGAGATCAATTTACCGTATATTTAAAAATGGACGGTGATGTTATCGAAGACATGAGATTTGACGGCTCCGGCTGTGCCATATCCAAATCCTCTGCTTCGGTAATGACGACGCTGTTAAAAGGTAAGACGAAAGACGAGGCTCAGGCCTTGTTCGCTCAGTTCAAAGATATGATTACGTCTGAAGTTGATTCGCCGTTGGACGAGGAGGCCTTAGGTAAGCTCAAGGTATTTGGCGGAGTGCGCGAATATCCGGTTCGTATCAAATGCGCCACGCTGGCTTGGCATACGCTGGCATCCGCGCTGGAAGGTGACGACGAAGCCGTAAGCACGGAATAGGCTTGTTACGCTGGAATTTAAACAAGATTTGGATTTTCCCAACAAGGTATTGATACACTATTCGACAATTTACCGACCCTAAGCGTCGGAGCGAAATAAGTACGTGAAGGATGAAACATCCATGCCCCAATCCATAACCGGCCAGGAACCCATGACTCTCGAAGCGACCCGCGCCATGATGCGGGAKCGTCTCAGCCGTCTTGTGCCGGAAGTGGAAATCGAGTTGAAGGCCGACCTRGCATATAAGATAAACTGCCTGAAAGCCGAGAAGAACGCTGTTATCCTRGGTCACAACTACATGGAACCTGCGCTTTYCGTATCCGTGCCCGATTTTACCGGGGACTCTTTGGAACTATCCCGTCGCTCCGCCGAGACCGATGCAGACGTAATARTMTTTTGCGGCGTACAGTTCATGGCGGAAACGGCTAAAATCTTGAATCCAAATAAAACCGTGCTTATACCTGCCGACAAAGCTGGCTGTTCCCTGGCGGCAGGGATCACGGCTGAAAACGTGCGCCAATTGAAACAACGCTATCCCGACGCGGTGGTGGTAACGTATATCAACACCTATGCCGATGTGAAAGCCGAGTCGGATTACTGCTGCACATCCGGTAACGGCGGGGCTGTAGTCGAACACCTCTTTGAGCAAGGTCATAAACACATTTTGTTTTTGCCGGATGAATATCTTGCACGAAACACCGCAGCCGAAATGGGTGTACGATATGTGGAACCCGATTTAACGGATAGCACTCCCCTCGATCTGGGCGACGAAAAGACTATCATCGGCTGGACCGCCCGCTGTGAAGTCCACGAACTGTTTCAGGTGGACGATATCCATAATGTGCGCAAGCAATTTCCCAAGGTAAGCGTACTGGCCCATCCTGAGTGCAGTCCCGAAGTGGTGGCGGAGGCGGATTTCACGGGCAGTACAAAACAGCTCCTGAATTACGTACACGATGTGGTGTCGGACCAATACCTATTGCTCACAGAATGCAGTATGGCCGACAACATCATCGCCGAGAATCCGGAGAAAGACATGCTCCGTCTGTGTAGTTTCCGGTGCCCTTACATGAACATGATCACACTGGAAGACACTCTCGCGGCGCYGKAAAATNCWCSRNGTAYCNAGGNNTGGMGCWSRAYNCSTGKGAYKATRNGWACGGGCSNCGTRMMSSCRYNGRTSGMATGSTKRCTRKCSSWKRARYSSTASSRYTYMWSSGMYAGYMASCATKCSANCMRYGSSKKYACGSNGCCCGTACGCATCGTCCCACGAATTGTGCGCCACGCCTGGGTACACCGTGAATTTTACGTCGCCCCCCGCTTCCCGAATCGCGTCCACCATCTCCTGAGACCGCTCCAGCGGCACAACTACGTCCGCGTCTCCATGATGCACCCACATAGGCCGCTTCGCAAGAGAATCCGCCCAGGCCGGGTCGCCGCCGCCACAGATAGGCATGAAGGCTGCAAACCGATCCGTGTTTTCATTGCCATATACAAACGTACCGTAGCCGCCCATGGAGAGTCCGGTGAGGTATACACGGTCTTCATCTATGTTGTAGTAATCCAAAATTTTCTCAATACCGTCCGTGATGTGATCGAATGATTTCTTGTCGCCGCCTCGTCCCGGAATGGGTCCCCACCATTCGCCCTTGGGGCATTGCGGCATAAAAACTAAACTGGGGAAGCGTCCCGGATCTTTCAGGATCGCCGGGCCGATGCCTACACCGGATTGACGAACACCATCATCACCCCGCTCTCCTGCACCGTGAAGAAAAACGATGAGCGGCCATTCCTGATTATCATCGTAATCACGGGGGACATACAACATGGCCGGACGATCTTCACCATTGGCGCTGGTTTTCATAGCGATAAAGCCTCGTGACTCCGAGATCGCCTGAAGTGCCAAGCCGTCCTTCACCCGCACTTCGTCTACGTTGATACTGATGCATCCAGAAGTGACTAATGCAGCGGCCAATAATAAGGTAAGGTGCAACGACGTTTTCATGTAATTTTCCTCAGAGTTTATTCGGTATGTTTCGGATGAGACGCAATGTTATAAATTTTATTCATCTTCTTTCGTATGTTTCTTCAAAAATCCAAGCACGATATCGTTCCATTCCTCCGGACTTTCAAAATAGGGCGAATGACCCGTGTCAGGAATCAATCGCACCTGGGCGTCACGCACCTGCCGCGCCGCTTCCCGGATAGCCGCTTGCGGGAAAATTTCATCCTGCTCGCCTACAATAAATAAGACTGGCAAACGGAGTGCCAGGATTCGCCCCGGATCGTAAACCGTCTGGCGCAACAGCAGTCCCATGTTTGACGGCGGGGGGGGAGCCATACTTCCAATTTGTTTATACAGGAAAGCCTTGGCTGGGTCAGTTTCGGAAATTCTCCTGCCCACAGCGGGATGCTGCGTAATGGGGAGCTTATCCGGTGGCAGGGATCGCATGGCCTTTTGAATAAACGCATCGAAAAGCTCTTCAATTTCCCGCGTGTAGATACCGCCAATGGTGTCGGCTAAGGTAAGGGAGATTACCCGCTGCGGCATTTCCAACGCGAACCCCATCACCGCCCAGCCGCCCATGGATTGTCCAACCAAGTGAGCCTTTTCAATTTTCAGATGATCCATCAAGGCTTTCAAATCTCGCACAGCCGTCATGGGCGAGGCATTTCCCCCTGTATTGGTTGACCGCCCAAACCCGCGCTGATCCCAGGTTATGACTTGATAGTCCTGAGACAAGGCCGGAACCTGTTGATACCAGATGGCGTGGTTGCCGCCCAGACCGTGGGACAGAATAACAGGAGGCCCAGTGCCGGTAACCTCATAATAAATTTGTTCGCCTTCGTACTCCAAGAAACCGGGCGTGAGCGTTTGGGCATTGACGTGAGTCGAACCAAGTGTCAACGCGACAGCTATGGCGATACATATTAAAATTCGGTGCATGGCATTTCTCCTGTCGTAGTTTATAGTAGCTGTACCATAAATAATTTTCAATGTATCGAAAAAGGAAGAAATAAAAAAGCCCCGCTATCTAGCAGGGCATAGGAATTTATGGAGAATATTTTACGTTAACGGGAATAGCTATCGTACACAATCCCGATCCATCGTTTAGTATTCACGAAACCCGCCCCATGTTCATCGTAGTCATCGAGAATACCAGAAGCCTGCAAATCCTTCTTGGAAATCCCCGATTTCATTTCCTCGCGGACCATGCCCACCACCTTCACGAGCATRGCATGAAATTCTTTCAGGTTCTGCTTASTGGCCAWTGGGCCGTGTCCAGGRATRATCTTCACATCATCAGGAACCTGAGCAATGATGGCCTCTACGTTCTTGATGTAGTGGGCCACATCGCCGCCGCTGGCCAAATCAATAAACGGAAATCGGTCTACAAAAAAATGATCGCCCATRTGRAKYACKTTGGAYTTYKYAAARWARAYWATGCTGTCMSYRTCCGTATGKCCYGTSGGMAAATGMAMKASYTTGATYKCTTCCCCATTGAAATGAAGCGAAACAGTCTGGTCGTATGTGATAACCGGAATGCTGTTTCTGAATTCATCATTCCGCAAATCCTTGCCTCGCGACATACGTTTCCAAACATTCTCATGAGCGATGATGGGCACGCCCTGACCCAACGCCTTGTTCCCGCCCGTGTGGTCGCCGTGAAAGTGTGTATTCAAAATAAATTTGATATCACCGTTATTCAAATCCTTGATGGCATCCCGAATGGGATCCGCCATATTGTTAAACTGAGTATCAATGATGAGTATGCCGTCCTCCCCAGTAGATACCCCGATGTTGCCGCCCCGCCCTTCAAACATATAAATAGTGTCCGTCACTTTGTGCGGTGTAATGGACTGACTCCATGCCGTAGAAACAGTCAGCAACAGGGTCAACGCGGATAATAGATATTTCATGATGGGTCTCCCTCAAATTTTATCGTAGTCAATAAGCCTATCCGAATCCTGCTATAGGATACAACGAAAAATCCTGTTCATATTATTCGCCCAGAGGATCAGATAAGCCCGCTTCGGTGAATGCGTTACGGCGTTCCACACAGGTAGGACATGTGTCGCAGGGTTGTTTTCCCCCGCGATAACAGCTCCATGTATGAGCAAAATCCACGCCCAGCTCCTGACCTAGCAATACCAGCGCCTCCTTTTTTCTATCCATAAACGGAGCGTGGATTACTACAGGCGTTTTGCGATTTAGTTGGAGTATCGCGTTAATACGTTCCAGAAAATCCGCAGTACAATCCCAATAGCCGTACTCATCCTGCGCCTGTGCCCCGTAGAAAATATCCGAAATGCCCTGTGCCTCCGCGTAAGCCGCCGCAATCGACAACAACATCATGTTCCGGTTGGGCACATACGTGGGAGGCTGATCACGATCTGCCGGGGAAACATCCGCTAAATCCGGCACCGCGCCGCCCCCTTCCACCAGAGACGTTCCTGCCTGTACCAACTCCCCAAAAAAAGAAATATCCAATACCGTATGGCTATGAACCCCCACAGCAGTGGCCTGATATTCCGCACACTCCAGCTCCCGGGCATGCCGTTGTCCATAATCAAAACTGACGGCATGAATTGGGGAGTACTCCAATGTCATAGCAACATGGTGCAAGAGAACTGTGGAGTCCAACCCGCCGCTGAGCAGGACGACGGCGGGTGTTGTTTGGGCATCGGCTTTGCGAGATTCAGTCATCACCCCATTGTATCAGCCTCGACCAAGAAGGATCAGGGTTTGATTCATGTCGGCCCCGCATTTTACAAAGACCCACCAATAAATGTCATGGCAAATGTAACAAAGTAAAGTGTAGAAATCTCTCGCAATGACCCTATTACAAAATGTCATTGCGAACGAAGCAACGCGCAGTGCGGCAATCTAATCACCCCCAACGTCTTGCAATGCCGAAGATGTATCAACAGATCAAATCCCTCTGTAATCTCGGTGTTCTCAGTGGCGAGAATGTGTTGAACACAGGCGTTCCGCCTGTGGTTTTACCTTACTCATGGGCGAGACGCCCATGCCCCGAGTGGGGAGGATAGCCGTGGCGGATTGGTTCGGCGACTTTTTCAACAGCCCCAAGATGCCCATGACCCGAATTGCAATGCCCGTTCCGTTGTGACAGGGTCTCTGACCCAGGCACCGCCTCCATATACCGTACGGCAGTACCCCGGAACGGGTCTCCAGCAATCTGACCATGTCATTGCGAACGAAGCGCAGCGCAGTGCGGCAATCTAATCACCCCCAACGTCTTGCAATGCCGAAGATGTATCAACAGATCAAATCCCTCTGTAATCTCGGTGTTCTCAGTGGCG
>NVWG01000070.1 GCA_002746185.1 Candidatus Hydrogenedentota bacterium | reverse complement strand
AACGAGCGGAAGCTCCACGTCGTTGAATAGTTTTTCTAAATCCCGGTCAATGAGGGTTTTATGGAAAATCTCTGATAAGCGCCATGTAACATCGGCATCTTCAGAGGCATACTCTCCGGCGGTATCCAGGGGAACTTTATCGAATGTGATCGCTTTTGTCCCTTTTCCAATTAAATCAGAAATGGGGATCATGGTGCGATGGAGGTACTTGAGACTTACTTCAGTTAAATTATGCCTCAACCGTGACGGGTCCGTCAAGTAGGAAGCCAGCATGGTGTCCATGGTCATTCCGTCCATAAGGACTCCGGCATTGGCCAATACAATGTAATCATATTTAATGTTATGCCCGATTTTACCGATTTTAGGGTCTGTGAGCAGGGGTTTAAGGAGTTTCAGTGCGGTTTCCATGGGGAGCATTTCCGCAATGGGTTCGCTGAGCAGATCGTCGCTGGTATGTCCCACAGGGATGTAGTAGCCCGTTTGCGCTTTGCAGCTCAGGGAGATGCCTACCAGCCCGGCTTCCATGGTGGTGATGGAGGTGGTTTCTGTGTCCACCGCAAATTCACCAGCGGCTTTCATTTCCTTGATGGCTTGTTTCAGTTTGGCTTCGGTGAGTACCAGGCGATAGTCCAGTTCTTCTTCGACGACTTCTTCCGTTGAAAATTCATGGGTGAGCTGGCGGAATTCAAATCGCTCGAATATGGCTGCCAGCTGCGGTGAGTTAAGTTCTTCCCGCTTGAAATCATCCAGGGTATGTTCGAGGGGCACATCGGTTCTTAGCGTGACCAATTCCAGACTCAAGAACGCTTTTTCTTTGTCCTCGATGAGGCGTTCTTTTTGTTTCCCTTTCAGATCTTCGATGTTGTCGTAGACCCCTTGCATGGTGTGATATTTTTCAAGTAATTTTTTGGCGGTCTTCTCTCCAATGCCACGCACGCCGGGTACGTTATCCGCCGAGTCACCCATGAGTCCCAATACATCAATAACGTGTTCCGGCGGAACACCGTACCGTTCTTTCACTTCATCTGGACCATACCATTTCCCCGTATCTCCTTTGCTGGGGTCGAAGACTTTGGCTACGTCGGTTACGCATTGCAGGATATCCTTGTCGCCCGTAACGAGTACCGGTTCCATGCCCGCCGCTTCTGCTGTAATGGCCAAGGTGCCCAGTACGTCATCTGCTTCCACGCCGGGGATCCGCAGGATAGGGATATTGAAGGCTTCCACCAGTTCATCGATGAGGGGGAATTGAGTAATGAGGTCATCGGGCGTAGCATCGCGGTTTGCCTTATATTCCGGGTACATATCATCCCGGAAAGTCTTGCCCGGCGCGTCGAATACCATCACAATGTGGGAAGGTTCGAATTCTCGAATGATTTTGAGGAGCATGCGGGCAAAGCCGAATACCGCATTCGTGGGCTGCCCTTTTGAGTCCCGGAGATTACGAATCGCGTAGTAAGATCGGAACGCGTAGGCCATGCCGTCTACAATGAACAGTTGATTACTCATGATGTCCTTCTGTCACACGCATAATTTCCGCTGCCGCCTTTTGTGAGGCACCGCCATCGCCCAGGGTGGCGCGAATCTGTGAGAGTTCCTGCAGCATGGTTTGCCGTTCTGGAGTGTCGTCGATGATTGATAGAGCTTCTTGTAAGATAGACGCGGGTGTTGCGTCTCCCTGGATAAATTCGGGTACGATGTGTTTTTCAGCTAGGATATTGACCAGTGATATGGCATCCACCTGTATAAACCATCGTGCCAGCCAATAGGTCAGCCCGGTTACTTTATACAGGACGGCCATGGGCACGTCAAATAGAGCCGTTTCCAGGGTGGCGGTGCCGGAAGCCACCAGACAATACCGTGCAGAATGTAGCAGGTCGTAAAAGTGATCTTCCACCACGTCCACGGGAAAATCTCCTGCCAGCTCACGTACTTGGGCAGCCCGATTCGTATCGACGCAGGGGGTGACGAATCGAGCGTCCGGGTACTGTTCACGAATCCCTTGGGCTACCGCGAGCATAATGGGATAAATCCGCTGTATCTCCTGTTCTCGACTGCCGGGCATGAGACCAATCGTCATTCGTCCATCGTCGAACGCGGGGTCGGGAGTGTAGAGGGCGATGTGATCGAGGAGGGGGTGGCCTACGAACGTACAGTCCAGATCGGCATCATCGTAGAGTTCTTTTTCAAAGGGCAGGATAACCAGCATTTTGTCTACACAACGAGCCAGGGTCTGGATTCGCCCCTTTTTCCATGCCCACACTTGAGGRCTGATGTAGAAGACAACGGGAATTCCCAGTGCTTTTGCTTCTTTGGCCAGGCGAATGTTGAAGCCGGGATAATCAATCAGTACCAATACATCCGGGGGATGCTCGGTCAAGTATTGCCTGGTTTCCAGAAAGATGCTGCTAATGTAGCCAAAAGATTTAATAACTTCTGTAAAGCCCATTATGGCGCGGCTGGCCAGATCGTGTTGGAGCTTCATACCGACTTGTTCCATGCGCGGACCGCCCAGACCTTCGCACTGAATATCAGGGGAATGTTCGCGCAACGCAGTAATGAGATTCGAGCCGTGGATATCGCCCGACGATTCGCCTGCTACAAAAAAGATWCGTTTCACCGRTGTGTCCGCATGAATTCCATGATGTCGTGAGCCAAYTTGAGTGCTTTATATCCATCTTCYCCGGRRACMACCGSRGGYGTKYCRTTACGTAYRCTGCCAAGGAAGGCTTCCAGTTCGACGAGCAGGGGTTCCGTCTGCTCTACGGGAAGCGAATCGATAGCGATGGATTCCATGGGCGATGCGCCGTCGGGCAGGGCTTCTTTTTTTCTTCGGTAGATAATAACTTCCTGCTCAGAGTAGTCGGTGGATACATAGGCGTTGTCTTCGAAGATGCGGATTTTCCGCATGCGTTCCAGAGAAATTCGACTGGCCGTGAGATTAGCTACACACCCGGAAGCGAATCGGAGACGCACATTAGCGATATCCTCTTCCTTGGAAAACACGGGCACACCTACTGCGTCAATGGAGATTATCTCTGACGAGTCCAGGGCCATGATCACGTCGATATCGTGAATCATCAGATCCAGTACCACACTCACGTCGTCGCCCCGATTAGGGTAGGGACTGAGACGGTGGCATTCGATAAAGCGGGGATGCTTGATGGCTTTGTGTAATGCCATAACCGCTCCGTTAAATCGTTCCACATGACCCACCTGCAGAAGAGTGTTGTGCTTACTGGCGGTATCCACCATGCGCCGGGCTTCTTCCAGCGTGGTAGCGATGGGCTTTTCCACCAATACGGCTATACCAGCCTCCAGCAACTGACAGACTACATCATGGTGGTGCGTGGTAGGTACCGCCACGGAAACGGCTTGAACATTGGCTTTTATGAGGGCATCCACGTCGGGGAAACAGATTGCCTCGAATTCATCTGCTACTTTCTGGGCATGGTCTTCTCTGGTGTCATACACACCTACCAGTGTTGCACCCGCCAACGCATGATACAACCGGGCATGGTGATACCCCAGGTGGCCTACGCCGATAACTGCGGTACGAATGGGAGGTGCTGCCATGGTGAATTTACCTGGTTTGGAAAGAGTTTCGAATGTGTGGCCTGTATGGCGTAACGAAAATTTGTCGGGTCTGTTACTTGATTATACCACGCACTGATTTGCGAACAAAATCCAGAAAATGATTTCGCTCTTCACTGTCTTCCACCTGCTTTTCAATCTCGTGTAGTGCCTGAGTGGTGTTCAAGTTGGAGCGGTACATTAATTTGTACATGAGCTTAATGCGGCCTCGTTGTACTTTGGTATAACCACGACGTTGCAGGCCTATGGTGTTGGGCCCCACACATCGAGCCGGGTTGCCTTCTACAATCATAAATGGCGGAGAGTCTTTGGAGGCGCGGGTCATGCCGCCGATGAAAGCCAGTTTACCCACCACCGACTCCTGATGAACGCCAGAGAGACCGCCCATGGTGACGAAATCTTCCACATCCACATGTCCGCTAAGGCAGACACAATTGGCCATGATCACATTGTTTCCCAGATGGCAGTCGTGGGCGATGTGGGTGCTGGCCATGAACAGACAATTATCACCTACACTGGTAACGCGGTGATCGTCATCCTCTCCTATCATGGTACTGGCGCTCATAGAAGAATGCTCGCGAAACTGATTGCCGTTGCCAATAACTGTCCGGCCCACGAGTTCCTCACCGTGTTTTAAATCCTGGGATGTGACGCCGATTTGGGCACCGCTGAAAAAGCGATTGTCTTCCCCGATGACCGTGTCCCCTTCGATGACGCAATGGGGACCGATGACGGTGCCTGCACCGATGGTGACCTTTGGGCCGATTATACTGTACGGGCCCACCTCCACATCGTCGGCCAATTTGGCATCAGGATGGACTATGGCTGTTGCATGTATGCTCATGGAGACTCTCAAATCCAGAATTTTAAAGAAGAATAAGCATTAAGAAATAGCATACCAGTTAACTAAATTCAAGTAATTCACTCTTCGGGATTCTATTTTACCCCTATTTGCTGGGGTTTTCTATTGCTGAAGGCGCGATTGGTACGGTTGGTTTGGGTGGAGTTGGTCGTACTGGACGACGTGGTGCGATGGGTTTCGGGATACGTGGATTTGCGGGTTGCCCTGGTTTGACGATCCCGTCACGTTGTATTTTCGGGTGATCGATACTGGGGAGAGTGGTGGTAGCGACAGGGATGGCTGGCGGATCGGTGTCTGGCGGGAACGTGCTTGGCGGGCCGAACTGACGCTCCCATCGGGATTGTAATGATTCTCTCAATTCCGGCTGGTCGAAATAGGCACTAAGAAAGCTGGAGTACCCAGAGGGCGTGCTTGTACGTGCAGCCAAATCTGCGTGCAAGTAGGTCGCCCATGCCCATTCTTTTGGATGAKACGACCATGCYTGGTTCCARCGAGTCCACGTCTGGTAGCGCTGTGGGTTTTTCRKWARATAGGACTCMAGTTCGATATGTGCCCGRCCYAAYGGATTGCCGTTATCGTAMGCCAGATCCCACCAWGGCTGAATAAAGGCYGRCGMGGCGGMTGATGCCYKGATATCTGCAAACCGAYCGYYCAGRTTTTCTTGCAGYGTATGCTCYGMYCGAAACAATTTTCGKARTGGCTGYAAATCCTGGGGCTGGGRTTGGAGAAGGTGCGGACGATTCAGAAATATCGCCGCATCTTCAGGATGGGTTTGCAGGTATTGAACTCCAAGGAGAAACTCTTTGCGGGACGTTTTACGCCGCGATTTGGAAAGTGCCAGGCGGTCCAATGCCTGGGATAATGCCGGGTCCGTGTCGGAGGCATATAAGTAATTCATGAAACGGTCCATGTTGGCTGTAGAACCAAACAGCTCTGTTTCGAAGGACGATGCCAAGGCGCGATAGGATTCATGGGGCAGCATTTTGAATTTACTTTGTTCTGTCAGTAAGAGAGAGGGGTGAGTATCTAAAAAATTATCGTATCCACGAAAACGATCCAACGCTTGMGGATTRGCYTCYAATATKCGAATCGTTTCGGTTACRGCAGCGCGATCCTGGARCGCGGTGATGGAGGAAAACAGGGGCAAATCCTCTAGCTGGGTCAGTGACATGAGGATTAAAACGCCGATCATGTGAGACCGAGATCCTGCGCCAGATCCAGCACCGTGAATCGATTTCGGATATACCGTGCCCGTAGCTGGGCGTTGTGGTATTCCTCCAACGGCGCGAAGAGATCTTCGGGTCGAGTCGGTCCACCGGCCGCTTCAATGGCTTCGGCAACGGTACTGGCAGGCAGCAGATCCAGGGGGAGATCGCGTTGCAGTTCAGCAAATCGCTCTTTAAATACATGGATACTTTTCGCAAAATCTTCAGGGGATTGGGCTTTTTCATTCCATTGCGCCTGTACCTCTGCCCCCACCTTATCGCCCCAATCATCCTGTATCCATTGCCGAATCGTGTCGTTGCTGGGCTGTCTCGATGCCAAAACTTCTGCATCCAGATCCGCCGGGTCCAGTTCCAGAATACGCTCCCAGAGACCCAAGCAATAAACCGTAGCCACGCCTACTTGGGTGCCGTGCAGGTCATTGGGCAGGTCATACAACGCGGCCTTCATGTCCAGGTAATGGGAGATTAAATGTTCCCCGCCCGATGCCGGGGCGGATGATCCGGCGATAACCATGGAGCAGCCCGAAAGAAACAGCGCATCAAGAATTTCCTTGATGGCTTCCGGATCGCCTTCGCCGATTTTGGGTGCGGCAGCAAGTAAGCGATCCTGAGAGCCTTCAAAAAACTCACGAGGTTTATCACAGTAGTATGATCCTTGCAGCAAATGTGCGGCACGCCAATCTGTGGAGGAAGAACATTTCGATAAGAAGTCGGCTACTCCCGCCGCAGTCATGCGTTGCGGAGCCGTGGCGGCATGCTCCGGATTTCCGAATACGGCTTCTGCGGGACGGCAAGGGAGAGTACGTTTCAGACCGCGGACTTTCATGGCGGTAATGGCGGASGTATAGCCGTTCATGGASGCGGCGGTRGCGTAAAGCAAAACGGGTTTGTTGAGTTTATCGCCAGCGTATTTAACCAGATCGCAGATGGTCCCGGAACCTATCCCAACGAGAAAGTCTGCATCTCCAACCAGGGTCCGTACTTCCTCGCCTAATTCTTCTGTGGCCTCAAATGGCTTGCCGGGATATACATGTTCTTGGATGGTTTTTCCCGAGGCGGTTAAGGCATCAAGAACATCGGTGCCGCCAGCGAGTCGGGTATTTTCGTCTGATACTACGAAGCACGAGTCACCCATATTCTGGCGGGCGTAATTCCCCAGTTGAGAGGCGGCATCATAGCCGATGGAACATACACGAATAGGGAGGGAATGGGTTTGACCGCATGCGCAGTCGAAGGTGGATCCCAGACTATGCCGTCCGAGCTTGCTCGTTCCCTTCGGATTCATGCCAGTCATGTATTTTTTTTAGTTTCCGCCAAAGCGTATTGCGACCGATTCCCAGAACACGAGCCGCTTTAGCCTGGTTGTTTTTACATTTTCGCAACACGAACTGAATGTATTCGGTCTCGATTGCGTCCAGAGATTTTAACTCTTCTGTGGTAGCATTTTCATCTACACGGTGATTATTTTCTCCACCCAGAATACGATTCACCGTAAGAACGGCCTCGCCGGGCTGTAACGGCAGCAGAATATAACCCCAGGCACCCCGCTTCATAAACTGCACCGCTTGTGGGATTTCCGCACCGGGCGTAAGAAGAACAGTGGGAGTATGAGAAAAATCCACTCGATCTGCTAGAGAAACATCGACAAAACGAATAGCAGCGTTTTCCGCTACGATTTGATGCCCTTCGGCTTCCAGAATAGCTTTTACAGTCATACTTAAAGGGGTGTTTTCGATATATAAGCTTATTGTGGCCATGTGATTAGTCCCATAGTTCATGCTGCGTTTAGTTACTGTAACAATTTTTGGTGAAAATTGATTCATATTGTGTCTACTTGTGCAAAAGTAGATGTGTTTGCCATAATAACCGTTTGCATTTGAACCCATTATGGAGGCGTTATGGGCAGAGTGGTAATTTCGGGCGGTGCTGGTTTTTTACCGTCCCATCTGTGCGATCGACTGTTGGCTGAGGGACATGAAGTAGTAGCCTTGGATAATTTCATTACTGGGCGTCGTGAAAATGTAGCCCATTTGATGGAAAATCCTGGATTTACCTTGGTGGAACAGGATGTTTCAGAACCCTTTACTGTGGACGGTGAAGCGGACTACGTCATGCACATGGCCTCCCCGGCAAGCCCGCCTGATTTCAAGACGATTCCCTTTGAGACCTTGAAAGCCGGGTCTTATGGATCCCACAATATGCTGGAGATAGCCCGTCAGAAAGGTGCTCGATTTTTCCTCGCCAGTACGTCCGAGGTATATGGCGATCCCCCCCCGGAGCATCATCCACAGGTGGAAGAATATTGGGGCAACGTAAATCCCAATGGCCCGCGCAGTGTGTACGACGAGGCCAAGCGTTATGCCGAAGCCGTGACCATGGCGTATCACCGGGAATACGATCTGGAAGTACGCATCGTGCGAATTTTCAATACGTATGGTCCGCGCATGCGTCCCGACGACGGACGTGTGGTGACCAATTTTATTACCCAGGCGCTGAACAATGAATCGTTGACGCTGTATGGCGACGGGTCTCAGACGCGCAGTTTTACCTATGTATCCGAAACAGCGGATGGGATATATCGTCTGCTCATGTCCGACGAATCCACGCCTGTGAACATCGGCAACCCCAACGAATGTACCATGCGCGAATTGGCAGAGAACGTGATTAAACTTACGGGTGCCGAAAGTACCATTGTATGTGTGGAGCAGCCGTTCAGCGATGACCCGAAGCAGCGCAGGCCGGATATATCCAAGGCCAAGCGGGTGCTGGATTGGGAGCCTACCATACCCTTGAGCGAAGGGCTGCAGAAAACAATCGACTATGTGCGGAAAGAGATCGCAGTGCGATCTTCGTAGAACGCAGGAGTCGTGTCATGCTGGAGATGAAAGTCGTTTGCGAGAAATGCAACGCCGAGCTGGGTCATGAAGACGCGGCCTGCATCTGCAGCTACGAATGCACCTTCTGCGCCGATTGCGCGTCCGTGATGGACCACACCTGCCCCAACTGCGGCGGCGAACTGCTCCAAAGACCCACGCGAAAACCAGTGAATTAATCCACTCATTTTATTCGCTGTATCGTTTAACCCTTTGAACAAAGGCGTATAAAATTCCTTGACAATATAGACTACATCTGTAATACTCGCTAATATTACAAACGTAATCTATGAGGAGTGCTATGAAAAACCTTCCGAAAATATCCGATGCCGAGTGGCGTGTCATGCAGGTCTTCTGGAATCGCCACCCCCTCACGGCCAATGCGGTTGCCGAGGCCTTGGCCGATTCTGTCCAGTGGAATCCCCGTACCGTTAAGACCCTAATTAATCGGCTGGTTAAAAAAGGTGCCTTGGGATATGACGTGGATGGTCGCACCTATTTATATTCTCCATTGGTGCAATCGGAAGATTGTGTACAGGCTGAAGGGCGATCTTTTTTGAAGCGGGTATTCAGCGGCGCCTTGACCCCCATGATCATTCATTTCCTGGAAGAAGAAAAATTGACCCATGAGGAAATTGATGAACTGGAACGCATCCTGGGGAAAAAGCGGGGTGAAGAAAAATGACTTCATGGCTATCTCCTATGGGCGAGTGGGTTTGGCAAACGTCCCTGCAAGTATGTCTGCTGGTGTGCATCGTGCGGATTCTTCAATGGACACTTCGGAACAGGTTGTCCCCCCGTTGGCTTTATGCCCTCTGGCTGCTGGTGCTGGTTCGTCTGATCATGCCCATAGGCCTGGAGTCATCATTCAGCTTGTATAATTTTTTCCAGCCCACGGATGAAGTAGCAATTACATCCACGGCGTATGAGTGGGTTGTCATACCCATGGGTGAATCGGTATACGGTCCCATGGACTGGACACCGCCGGAAGACAAGCCTGTTTCCTGGGTACCCATCTTATGGTTAGTGGGTATGGGTATTCTTATGGTTCATTTGTTTCGGCAATGGTTAAGGCTGTATCGCGCTATTGGAAACGGCCACTCCGTGACAGATACCCGACTGTTGGCGCTGTTCGATACGTGCCGTACCTCGCTGCATGTGAAACGGAAATTATTGTTGGTGGAGTCAGATTCCGTGCCCACGCCGGGATTATTCGGCCTGTGGAATCCCCGGCTGGTGCTGCCCCAAGGGTTGATCGGGAAATTGAGTGACGCGGAGTGGCGCCATATTTTCCTCCATGAACTGGCCCACTATCGACGCTGGGATCTCCCTGTAAATTGGCTCATGACCCTGCTGCAGGTGGTTCACTGGTTCAATCCTTTCGTGTGGTATGCCTTTATGCGGATGCGGGAAGATCGGGAGCTGGCGTGTGATGCCCTGGCCATGAGCATGGCAGATGAAAACGAAGCGAAAGCATACGGAAACACCCTCCTCAAACTCATGAAAAATCACACCGGACTGCGTCCCATGCCGGGCATGGTAGGGATTCTGGAGAATCATAACCATATTAAACGGCGCATCATAAGCATCGCCCGTTATACGGCTTCGTCTTATAAGTGGTCGCTTCTGGCGGTGGTCGTGTTGTGCGTTGCGGGGAGTATCACACTTACGCAAGCAAAACAGATTGAGGGCGGAGAAGAGGTCGCGGAGCCGGGTGGTGATGGTAACTTAATGGAAAGCGAAACTCATTCTTTAGAGCCAGTTGGAGAGGTAGAGGAGGACGAACCCTCAAAGAGTAGTATTCGTTCTGTGGAGCCGTCGGAACCTGAAGCAGGTGGAGATCCATTACCGAAGGAAGTCGCCAAGACTATCCGGGAAATACTGACTCTGCCCACAAATGTTCATATTAAATCCCTGCATTTAGTTGAGGTACTGGATTTCGTATCCGATTTTTATGAAATAAACATTATCCTCGACCAGCGTGTGGTCGCACCCATACCGGGTTCAGAATTTGCGAAATCTCGGTCATCCGAGTCATTTGTCACAGACGGAATGATAGAGGAGGTACGTACTGATGGTGTTCCATTGGGTGAATTCCTGTCCGACGTGCTGAATCGTCTCGGGTTAGCTTATAGCATTCAAACGGGGGTTATATGGATATCGACTCCGGAAAATATAGAAAGGGAAACTTTCGAAAATCTGGATACGCGGTTTTATGATATTCCAGATGATGTGTTGTCTAAATTGGGCCTATCGCTTACGATTGAAGTCTGGAAAGAGATCTCCGAAGAGGATCGTATGGAAGCACAAGCACAATCGGGAGTATGGACTATGCTCATACCCCAAATCATTGATCCCGACACAAAATTGGAGCTGTCTTTCAGCTTCTATAATTTCAAATCTCGGCAATTGATTGTCCACAATACCCCCACAAATCATCGTGCATTTGAAGAAACGCTACAAAAGTTGGCCTCAGGAGAAATGGACATAGCAATGGCAGGAGGAACAACACAAAAACGTGTTGGAGAACACGTTTCCAGGTCAAACCGAACGGAGGATGAGGCTGCTGCGGTGAAAGAGGTGCAGACGACACTGGAAAACAATGTCAGTTTTGTGTATGAGGATATGCATGTTGAAGAAATAATGGAATATATTGAGAATGAATTTGGGTTGGAGAGCCGTATAGACCCTGGAATTGTCGCTCCTGAATCTGAGCCTGAAAATTCTTCCGTATCGAAATATCACACTGACGGAATGATTAGTTACATCAACCTTAAGAACGTGACTCTTCGCCAAGCGTTGAAGGCTTTGTTGGTTCCGTTGAACTTGGGGTATTCTGTGGAGCCGGGGTATATTCGTATATCTACAAATGTTCCAAACAAATTGGAAGTACCTAAGACATCGCCTATATCTAATCTAGTGAATAGCACAAATCCAGATCCACTTCAGCGTGTATTCAGAATTACACCTCAGCTCGATGGAGATAATGTCCGGCTTTGGTTTGTAATTGAGAATGATTTTGAGGGAAAAGGGAGAGTTTCTTCTGAGGAAAAGAATGCTTCAATGGAGATCTGGACTAGCATCATTATGAAATTTGACGATTGTATGGTATTGAGTATTGATCCTAATGACATTGCATCCGGGCCTGAACTAATCAAAACTATATATGGCGGGGGAGGCGTTGTGGGGCAAGAATATGAGGGAGATTTGCCTGATGCGAAAGAAGTTTTGGATTACATTTCTGAGCATCCAAACCTTGGTGATACTGATCGTAAGATGATTGTGTATTTAGTGCCGGAAAAGACGGAAGAAGGTGAAATAAAAGTGTACATGGCTTTCAAATGGTTTGATGATCCTGACCAAAATATTCGATTTAAAATATCTTGTACGACGGAGCAAGAAAAGCCCATAAGCTTCGCCATTGAGTTTCCGCCTGAGTATCGTCAATAAGTTGATGCTATTGGGCATTGGGGGTGGGTGCTGAGAGGCTTATATCCTTCAGTTTGTTATTGGTGAAGGTGAAGGTGATGGAAATGGATTGGGTGGTGTTTTCTGAGTCGGTCCATGTCCATTGGTATATTTTCAGTGATGCGCCTGTGGCGTCGTTTATGTCCATGGCGAGTTTGCCTTCTTGTTCGAAAATTGTGAGTACATCCTCGTAGGCCATGTCGGGTTTGAGTTGGTTGAGGATGGTCTGTATTGCTGAATCTGCGGGGATGGGGTCTGGTTTGGTTTCAGGCGGGGCGGGTTCCCAGTCGGATATTTGGATGCCGGCGCTTTTTAGGTCATCGCGGATGGCGGAGGACATTTTTTCTTGTTCCATGTGCAGCATACCGATTTCCTGGCGGAGTTCGGCCATGGAGTTGGCGTGGTCGATGCGAATGACGGACAGTTCGCTTTCCATTTCCAGGCGCAGGGTGCCTTCGGTGTGGATTTGTCCGGCGAAGTAGGCAAAGGGTACGGCCAAGCACCCTGCAGCGGCCATGACGAGTAAGAGTATTTTTGTTTTATCCACGAAATGTCTCCCTGTGGGACGTGGTTAGGTTAGTATGGGTTGAAGTTGTTCCTGGTTATCCCGTATCCATTTCACGATATCTTCCAGCGTGGTCTCTACGGTCTTTTCGGGTGCCCAGCCTGTGGCTTGGGTGATGCGGGTGTTGTCGGTGATGTAGAGGCGCAGGTCGGCGGGGCGATCTTCCATTTCTGAGGCGATGTGGATGGTATTACCTGTCAATCCTTGGCAGATAGTTGTTAACTCCTGTAGCGATACGCTTACATCTAGTCCGCCGCCTACGTTAAAGGTTTGGCCGGACAGTTCGCCAATATGATCCAGTTGGTAGGTGACCAATCGGGCCAGGTCGTCGATATGTACGAAGTCCCGCACCTGTTTTCCCGTGCCGCCGTATCCGATGTAGGACAGTGCGCCGCCGTAGATGTGCCGCGCTGCCCAGAGTACCACCACGCCCTGATCCACTTTGCCCATTTGCCACGGCCCGGTGATAACGCCGCATCGATTGATGATGCCGCGCATGTCGTACATTTCCAGATATTCCTGCATGATGAGTTCGGAGGCCAGTTTGGTCGCGCCGTACATGGAGCGGGTGCCTTCCAGCGGAAAGGCTTCGGTGATGCCTTGGGACGATGCGCCGGGGAGGGGTTGGGTATCTTCCCAGGCAAAGCGAGTAGTGTCTTCGCGCCAGGTTAGATTGTTGAGGGGTTTAATGGGGTAGACCCGGCTGGTAGAGAGAAAGAGGAATTCGGCGTTGTGTTCGCGTGCTGCTTCCAGACAATTCACCGTGCCGCCCAGATTCGTGTCGATGACGTATCGGGGGGAGGAACCGTATCCGGCAAGGACGGAGGGTTCAGCACTGCATTCCAGGAGGGTATCGAAGGCTCCCACAGAAGCGATATCCTCCGGGTTGCGGATGTCACCCTTAACGAATTCGATACCGTTTTCCTTGAGTCGTGGCAGATTCAGTTCGGAACCGCGTCGTATCAGGTTATCCTGTGCGATAATTCGGACATTATCGTAGTGCTGTTTCAGGTGGAGGGCCAGGTTGGACCCTACAAATCCAGCCCCTCCGGTAATCAAAATTGTCTTCACGGTATGTCCCTTTGCAATTCAATTATGACTCGATGCCATTATGCGTAAAAGATTCCACAGGTACAAGAGATTAAAGGTAGACATTGGCGAGGGAGTGGGGTACAGTAGTGCGCGTTGCCGGTGGAATGGAAGGGGAACGACCAGTGGAAGAACGACGAAAAGATGTGCGTCGCCAAGCCGACAAGGATTTGTTGGTGATGGTGGACGATCTGGCGGGGGGGAAGCTGAAGAAACGTAAGCGGCGCCGTGCCATTCGGCATACCTGCCGCGCCAAGCTGGATATYGAAATCCAGATTCAATCGGGCGGCTCGTCCGARTGGACTACGTCTCAGAAARAAATYAARGGCCGGGTATTGGATTTGAGCGAGGAAGGGGCCTCGCTTTTCATCAAATACCCGGTAGCGGCAGAGCAGGTTTTTCATCTTGCCATCGAACTGGATTCCAGTAAAACGGTTGATGTACAGGCACAAGTACGGTGGATCAAACAGCAGGAATCCCATCAAGGGTACTCCATTGGTGTGCGGTTTACACACGTGGATCCAGCAGCCTACGATGAGCTGCATGCCTTCCTGGATAATCTGGATGCGACATTGGGTACAGGTGCCGAACCAGAAGAGTAGTCTGAAAAAGAAAACACCGCCCAACATATTGCAGGGCGGTGTCCCAGATACTACTCTATTTACTGTATTACTCAGCCAAGTATTTTTCGAACCATGCAATCAATGCGGCACCAGCCTCATCGGCATCGTCACCTCGGAAACCGTGACCAGCTCCCTCAATAACAATGAGTTCACTCGTTACTCCTGCTTTCTGAAACGCCGCAAAAATGCGTTTACTGTGATCTACTGGTACCAGATCATCCTTGTCGCCATGGATGAGAAGCGTAGGAGGATCGTCTTTACTTACCTGAAGGATGGGGGAAATGCCGCCAGCCAAATCTGTCTTGAAATCCAATGCTGGAAAACGATCATTGGTTCCCACAAATTCTCGCAGATCCACAGGTGGGAAATAAGCCACCACAGCCGCAACGCGATTATCTTGCTGACGTACTGGATCTTTCCCGCCGCTCTTGCCTTCATCCGAGTCGTTGCCCAGCATGAGCGAGAGGTGCCCGCCTGCACTGCCGCCGAAAACGCCCAGTCTGTCCGGGTCCACGCCGATATTGTGTGCATTGTACTTGATGTGTCGTGTTGCCAGCTTTACATCGGCCACAGCATCGGGGACTTTGAACAATGGCGCACTGCCGTGACGAACAATATAGAGGGTGAACCCGCTGTCCACAATACTTTTGAAGTTTAAGCTGCGTCCAGCCGCGCTTGTCAGTGCCTGCTCGGGTTCGAACCAGCTAGAGAACCACCCTCCGCTGTTCATAAACATGATGCCTGCGCCGTTGGAGCCTTCTTTGGGCTGAATAATATCGTAGGTCAGTGCCATGCCCATTTTRTGACCGTAGACTACATCCTTSGTAATCGTGTAGGTGTCCCCGCTGCCMGCCARGGCGCTYGGTGCGATRRCGAGCATCATCATAACTGCCGCYAYCGCRAARRTGTGTATCCGTTTCATAACWAAATCTCCTGAAGTTGAAAAGCGTAGTCCTCCATTGTGCCGGGAAAACGTCCTCAGTGCAACATGTAATCGGATAGCATGTGATACACTCGTTTGCAAACAACTTCAACGCTAGAATATGTAGATTTTCCTATGATTCCGCAGCAATGGCAATTCTGGATTGATCGAGGCGGCACCTTTACCGATGTGGTCGCCCGTGATCCCGCAGGGTACATCCACGTTCATAAACTGTTGAGTGAAGACCCGGATCACTATGACGATGCTCCGCTCCACGCCATTCGTACGCTGCTGCAACTCGACCCGCGCGAGGCCATTCCCGCTGATGTTCTAGGCGCAGTAAAAATGGGCACTACCCTGGCCACCAATGCCCTGTTGGAACGTAAAGGCGCTCGAGTAGGTTTGGTTATCACCGCAGGATTCGCCGATCTACTGGAAATCGGGTATCAGGATCGCCCTGACCTTTTCGCGTTGCATATTCAAAAATCCGAAACCTTGGCCGCTCGAGTAGTGGAAGCGCAAGAGAGGGTTTTAGCCGATGGAACCGTTCGCGCATCGCTGAATGTGGAAGCCATGCGTGTTCAGCTCCAATCCCTGAAAGATGAYGGCATCGAWTCTCTGGCRGTGYTGCTGCTTCATAGYTACGCCTATCCCGAACATGAGCGACAGATAGGAACGATAGCCCAKGAGRTGGGTTTTTCTCATATCGCCCTCAGCCACCGTGCAGCCCGTGAAATAAAGGCCGTYGGRCRASSYKMTMYSRWMGWRKKSGAWGMMWWTYTCRMMMMTATGCTGCGAGCATACACGGGGCGACTCCGTGCCGCGTTGGGCGAGGAGGCCCCGCTCCGATTCATGCAGTCCAATGGCGGGTTGGTGGATGCGAATTCCTTCAGCGGCAAGGACGCGGTGCTGTCYGGTCCAGCGGGGGGTGTGGTTGCCTGCGCCCATGTAAGTAAATTGGCGGGACACGAAAAAGTCATCGGCTTCGATATGGGCGGCACATCTACTGACGTGAGTCGCTACGACGGGGACTATGATCGGGTGTACGAAATGGTGGTGGCGGGGGWGCGTATCAAAGCACCCATGATGGCTATCAACACGGTGGCGGCAGGTGGCGGATCCATTCTGGATTACGATAGCGGACGCTTCACCGTGGGGCCGGAGAGCGCCGGGGCGTATCCCGGCCCGGCGTGTTATCGAAATGATGGCCCGGCTACCGTAACAGATGCGAACCTGGTGCTGGGGCGTATTCATCCTGACTATTTCCCGGCCTGTTTTGGTCCTGATGGTGATGCCCTATTGAATCGGGACGCTTCGGAACAACGGCTGGCGGCTTTGGGCGAACATATCTATCGCGATACAGGCAATCGCATGAGTGTGGAAGAAATCGCCGCTGGATATATCCGTATTGCCAACGAGAACATGGCGAAACCCATCAAGGAAATCAGTGTAGCCAAGGGCTGTGACGTGCAGGACTATGCTCTCGTCTGCTTCGGCGGCGCAGGAGCACAGCATGCCTGCGCCCTATGCGACTTGCTGGGTATTCGTACGGTGTTGATTCACCCTCATGCCGGGGTACTCAGCGCGTATGGCATGGGGCTTGCCGATGCCAGCGTTCCGCAAGTGGAAGCCGTGCTGGCGCCCCTCACTGACGACCTTCTGAAAACATTGAGCGAGCGGATACAGGCGTTGGAAGAAGTGGGTGCATTGCAGTTGAAGGACCAGGGCTTCACTTCGGATCGCATCAGCCACATTGCATCGTTGGACCTGCGMTATRYAGGGGYGGAATCCAGTATWMCTGTACTCATGGATTCATTCGATGAAWTWAAAACCCRATTTGAAGAGCGTCATTATGAGTTGTATGGTTTTATCAAAAAGGAACATCCCATTGAAGCGGTGGCGTTGCGCGTGGAATCGCTGGGTCTCACCGAAAAGCCGGACGAGTCGTACGAAACGGTGGAGCAATTTGATGTTGCTCAAGCAGATGCCGTTACAACTGCAACCCTTTGGAATGCAACTGTAGGTACTGTCCAATCTGTGCCCGTCTACGAACGCGAAGCCCTGCGTCCCGGAGCATGCCTCTCCGGACCCGCCCTAATTGTGGAGTCCGTATCCACCATTGTGCTGGACGATGGCTGGCGGGGTAGCGTAAACGGCTACGGCCATTTGGAACTGACCCGAGTCGCTGCTCAACAACGCGAAGCCGTCGGGGTGGTATCCGATCCGATCATGCTGGAAGTATTCAACAACCTGTTCATGTCCGTAGCCATGCAGATGGGCGAGACATTGGAGCGAGTGAGTCATTCGGCGAACATCAAGGAACGGCTGGACTTCTCTTGCGCCGTTTTCGATGCAGGCGGAGACTTGGTGGCGAACGCGCCGCACATCCCCGTACATCTGGGAGCTATGTCAGAAAGTGTGCGCGCCATTATCAAAGAACGGGAAGGCAAGATGCGTCCCGGCGATGCGTATATAACCAACGATCCCTATCACGGTGGCTCGCATTTACCTGATGTGACGTTGGTGGCTCCGGTGTTTATGGAGGGTGAAATGACCCCGGCGTTTTATGTGGCCAGTCGAGGTCATCATGCCGATATCGGCGGGATCACCCCCGGTTCCATGCCGCCTTTTTCCACATCCATCGAAGAAGAAGGGGTGGTGATTCACGATTTCTGCCTTGTATCAGACGGAGAATTTCACGAAGAGGCCATAGTAGATTTATTAACCAGTGGACCATATCCAGCTCGAAATATACCGGAACGTCTCAGCGATTTGCGGGCACAACTGGCTTCTTTGAACGCAGGAGAAAAATTATTGCAAGACCTGTGCAAACAGTACGGGCCGATTACCGTGCAGGCCTACATGGGCCATGTGCGGGACAACGCCACGCGATCTATGCGGGAACGTATCGGTCGATTGCCCGATGGAATCCATCGCGCTGAAGATACCTTGGACAGCGGTGCGAAAATCGTATGTACCGTGACGGTTAGTGGCGACGAGGCGGTGGTGGATTTCGCGGGCACCGATGCCCAGCTTGAAGGCAACCTGAACGCGCCGCAAGCCGTAGTGGTGGCCGCCGTGCTTTATGTTTTTCGTACGCTCATGGAAAAATCCATCCCGCTTAATGGCGGGTGCTTGGAACCAATTACGATTCGCATCCCTGAAGGTAGTCTCCTCGCACCGGAATATCCGGCGGCAGTGGTGGGCGGGAATGTGGAGACCTCCAATCGGGTGGTAGATGTGTTATATGCCGCGCTGGGCGTGGTAGCTGGCAGTCAAGGCACCATGAATAATTTTACCTTCGGCACGAAAGATTGGGGCTATTACGAAACCATCTGCGGTGGCGCGGGGGCGGGTCCGGATTTCGACGGCGCATCTGCCGTGCATACCCACATGACCAATACGCGCATTACCGACCCGGAAGTATTGGAGCGACGATATCCGGTTATCCTTCGCGAATTTTCCATACGACGAGGCAGCGGTGGTCAAGGTAAAAATGTTGGTGGGGACGGCGTGCGCCGGGTGGTGGAATTCCGCGAACCCATGTCCGTAGGTATCCTGTCCGAACGACGTACTACTCGCCCTTACGGACTGAATGGAGGGGAGCCGGGGGAGTCGGGACGCAATTCGCTGGAGCGAGATGGGAAGATAACGGAGCTGGCTGGGCATGCCAAAGTGGATGTGAAAGCAGGGGATGCTATCATTATTGATACGCCGGGTGGAGGCGGGTATGGAGAAAAATTTCCACAACCTGAATAGGACGGATTAACTTTCGTCTTATATGATGATAGAATAAGAAAATAACTCGCGATAATGCGCAGAGGGGATTTGAAATGAACAAGACGAAAATATTGGCTATGTGCCTGATACTGCTTGGGTTAGTACCGTTTCTTGCGGGCTGCCAAACCACTGGTGAATCGGCTGGATTGGGTGCGGCTTTGGGTGCTGGTCTGGGTGCTATCATCGGTAATCAGTCTGGAAATGCTGGCGAAGGCGCACTAATTGGCGCGGCTATTGGCGGATTGTCGGGTGTGGTAGCTCACGATGTGAAGAAAANCAGRTCGGAAAAACGTTATTCMGCTGCCCAGACTGTGGATACGTACAGCTATCAGCCTACCCAAGGCGAGAGTTTGGTATATGAAGATGGTCGAGTCGTCCCCGGCACGGTTAATCGAGGCAGCTTCACCGATGTATCCATGCAGTATGNCCTCATGGGCAGCGGCGCGGGTAAGAAGGTGACAGAAACCCGTGTAGTCAGAAAAGACGGTGAAATTGTGGCGCAAATTTCATCGCAGCAATTCACCCGCAACGATGGCACCTGGGTAAGCAATCAGCAGTTCAAGATTCCCGAAAGCTGGGCCACGGGCGAATACACCATGGAGCAAACCGTCTCCACCATCAACAACACCATCTTCGGCACCGCCAAATTCTTCGTGAATTGATTTAGAGTAGCTTTTTCTAGATCTGAGGTAAGTGGGGGTGCATGTCGAGCGGGTTTATGCTTTTCTTGAGAGGAGTTGTTGGTGTGATTAGATTGCCGCACTTCGCTACGCTTCATTCGCAATGACATGATGTGGACAGAAATTTTATTTTCGGTGTCATTGCGAGATGGCCGAAGGCCGACGCGGCAATCTCTTTACCCCAATAACTTCTTTTCAGGAAAAATCGAAACCACATTGTGTATACGCGAATCGGCTCATTTATATCGATGTAGGTATACTCAGCCGTCTTCCATGGCCTGATCAAAATTGCCCAATCCTCCACTGAAAAGCGTGATGAAGTCTTCCGCCTGTTTGTCGGCATAGCTTTTCGCATTGAAGATTTCCACCAGCTCGGCGTAGTCCTCTTGATTCAATTCATCCTGTATGGCCAGATCATAGAGCGGAGCCACTTGAAATTCGCCGTCGGTATTTTTGGGACACCCAATTCCCTCATGAAGCCGGAAACCTTCAAACTTGTCCTCTTTGTCAGTCACCATTTCAAAGGGGTACAAACGACAGAGCAAAGGGCGAGCCTCATAGATGGAACAATACTTTGTTGTCTTGTTCAGGAAATGACACCCCGTTTCCGTGTCACGCTTCAACGCCATAATATATTTTTCACCGTCCACGTCCAGCCAGGTGGGATCGTCATCGTCAACATCCACAATTTCGTCTGGGTCCAGAAACTCCAGGAAGTCGATAGGATCCTGCCCGGTCATTTTCTCGATGCGCCGCACGTCCCACGGGGAAGGCAGGCACACTACTTCGGTGCAGCAGTGATTGCAGTGGTGGCAATTGAAGTTCACCACGTCTTTYCGTACCGGGTTATCCCCCATAATGCTCCCTTTATTGTTGGCTATACTCAAAATCGGTTCGTATCTTATCATTCCGCGGAACGAAATGGAACGCCGAAACCCCTGTTTCTTCCTGTGTATAGTATGGAATAGAGCATATCGGGCAGGCATCCAGAAAAAATTCGAACCCACCTTGAACACCGGGGTCTTATAGACGTAATAGAGGGTGAACGCGTTCACGAACTTGAAAGGTACTTTGACTTGACTCAATCGGCACATAAAGCGTGGATCCAGGCTGCGGTAGAGACCTACCAGAGCCGCCTCATCCATTATGCCCATCGCATTACGGGCAATGTGGAGACGGCACGGGACGTGACCCAGGACACATTTATGAAACTGTGCGTTCAGGACCGCGCCGCTCTCGATGGGCGGCTCGCTCCCTGGCTCTACACGGTGTGCCGGAACCGCGCCTTCGATGTGCGGAAAAAGGATGGACGTATGAACACAATGGAACCAGCTGTGGTAGACGGGAGGCCGGGGAACATCCCTGCGCCGAACGTCATCGCCATGCGAAATGAAAATCACACGGCGCTGCTCGCCGCAGTGGATCGGCTTCCGGAACATCAGCAGGAAGCGTTTCGACTGAAATTTGAACACGGCCTCACCTATCGGCAGATCGCCCAAGTACTGGGTAAGCCGTTGTCCACCGTAAGCTACACCTTGACGGGTGCGCTGAAAACCCTGCGTACCGAAATGAAAGATCACCTTAACCCCGAAATCCCGAGCCGCCTGAAGGAGGCCAATCATGAGTAAAAAATTCACACCTACGGAAGAACAATTAACCGCCTGGGTACTGGGCGAACTGGATGCCGCCGAAGCGAAGCAGGTAGCAGAGGCGGTGAACGCCAGTGAGAAACTGCGCGCCATGACCGATGAAATTCAGGCGACTATTGAATTGAGCGARTCCGCTTTTTCAGAGCTGCACGCTGCGAACACCAAAGAGTTGTCGAGTGTGCAGGAGGCGGAGATTACAGGTACGGCGGGAAAAGTGGTGCCTTTACATTCCAAGAAGCAGCGAATCACTCGTCGGCGCRTGGTGGAATATGCGGCATCCGCAGCCATGGTAGCTGTAATGGCTGGAATTATCGGACAGGGTATATCGCGTGGGCGTGAGGCTGTATATGTCGACGACTCAAGAATGGCGCATGGGAATATCAACGACAATTCGTCTACTTTTTCTGAGTATTCCACCAATACCGTGCCTCAAGAAGAGCTAAATAGATTGCGGGCATTGGGATATCTGGGCGATTCGGACAATGAAAGCACTGCATCCCCGCGCAAAGTACTGCGGCCTATACTAGACGAGAGCCGATATGGTAATGATTTAACCAAAGCAGGTGAAGAATTGCCGGAGTCGACGATGAAACCTGCTGAAGCCGTGCGCGCCGATGTAGACAATTTTGTAGTGTCGGAACAAGTCGGTGGCGGACGCACGTCGGTAGTCGAGAAGGAAGAAGGCAAGAAAAATAAGGATGACTCCTACGGTTTTGTTCCTGCACCGACTCATCCGCCTGATAAGCCCAATATGGTTCGGGAAGAAGTGGACCAATTGCGGTCGCTGGGGTATCTGGGAGACACGCATACTGTGGGTGGTGCTGCTGGTGCGCCGGGGTCGCAGATTGCGACGGAGGATTCGATTTCATTTAAAGTTCCTGCTTCGGTTAACGTTGGGCAGGTATCGAGTAATGGTTCGAGTTCAATACGCGTTCGTGGTAATTATTTTGCAGATTCAAATGCGTTATCGCAAGAAGAGCACCATGACCTGGTGTTAGACGCGTATGCTGAGGAGCTGGAGCGCATTGCCAACCAAGGCGTAATAGTTTTCCCTTTAGAAAGGGACACCGTGTCAGCCGATGAACGCTTCCGCATGGCCGATGTGCCCGATCAGCAATGGAGGTATGTGACGCCACCACCTGTGGAAACGCCGGGGACGGAGTCGTATGATCGCTTCGTGGACAACACGTTCAAGTCGGTGGGTCAGCATCCGTTGTCCACGTTTTCCATCGATTTGGATACCGCGTCCTATTCGAATATGCGACGGTTCCTGAATCAAGGCAGCTTGCCTCCTCTGGATTCGGTGCGTATCGAAGAGATGATCAATTACTTCARCTACRAYTAYSCRRKWCCYRMSKSMRASKMWSCGYYYKYKRWRSMYWKKRWWKYGGKGSYWGMMYCAYSKYRGMSCGMGYMTMRWMWMSTRSKTCATATTGGCATCAAGGGCTATAACATCAAACCGGA
>NVWG01000069.1 GCA_002746185.1 Candidatus Hydrogenedentota bacterium | reverse complement strand
ATTTCCAAACTCCAATGGAGTGCTATCTTAGCAACTCCGCCGGAGCCGACCTTCTCATCTTATCTCCCGACCCAGGCACTAACCCGACCCGGAACGGGTCTCCTCAACCACCACCCTCACCGCACACCAGCCCCTTCCACCCCAAACACCCCACCACCGCCATCTTCGAATACATCGATATCTTCTGCAACCCTAAACGGCGACACCAAGCTCTGGGCTACCAATTGCCCAACCACTACGAAAACAACATGAAACTATAGCAACCGTTAGCAGCATAATTGCTCGGTTCCGCTGTCCAGTATGGATAGAGTATTACATTTTTCACAGTCGAATCGGATGTGAAAGTGTAAGTGAATTCAGAGACAGCGTGTTACGGATTGCTGTATGGAATTGAGGAAGAATCGTCAGTAGAAACTGCGCACGAGGGAGCCGATGAGGAGGTACCAGCCGTCGACGAGGACGAAGAGGATTATTTTGAAGGGGAGGGACACGAATACGGGGGGCAGCATCATCATGCCCATGGCCATGAGGGTACTGGCGACGACCATGTCGATGATGAGGAAGGGAATGTAGATGACGAAGCCCATGGTGAAGGCGGCGCGCATTTCGCCGATGATGAAGGCGGGTATCAGGACGGTGGTGGGTACGTCGTCGGGAGTTTCGGGACGTTCCATCTGGGATATCTCGATGAAGAGTGCCAAGTCTTTGGGATTTTTCTCCACCTGGAAAAACATGAAGTCGCGTATAGGAGCGATACCTCTATCCCATGTTTCGGACAGGGTAGTGATTTCGCCGTTGATGTAGGGTTGAATGGCTTCGTCATTTATTCGCTGGTAGGTGGGTGCCATGATAAAAAATGTGAGGAAGAGAGCCAGCCCCACTAACACTTGGTTGGGTGGGGACTGCTGTGTGGCCATGGCTTGTCGGAGAAATCCGAACACAACGATGATGCGGGTAAAGGAGGTGGTCATGACCAGGATGGCTGGGGCCAGGGTAAGGATGGTGAGCAGGAAGAAGACCATCAGGGTGGTAGAAATGTTACCCGGCTCGCCAGATTGTTCCACGGCGCGCACCAGGTTGATACCCAGCTCGTTTTCGCCCGGCAGTTCTACGGTATCCTGTGCGAAAGCCGCACCGGACATCAGTATCAGCGCCAGAAAAAGAGCGCTATATTTTTGAATCCCCCGAGCCACGCGATTCATCCCGTAAGTATTGCTGTAATCGGTGTATATCGCCGCGCAACGCGGTGATGTCATCATCTTCCACCTCAGACAGCTCATCTTGGTCATCTTGATTCGCCGAATTGAGCAGCGAAGACTGGGTTTGAAGCTGGGACAGGAAACTATCSGGRSWAAATTCATCCGACGCGCCCTCCACAGCATCCAAGCCATCAAATGTTACCGCATCGAATTCCGCTATGGGCGACATGGAATGTGCATTCACCCCAATCACCAGAACGCGTCCGCCTGTTTTCACAAAATGCAGGGACGAATCTTTGGAAAGGTGAAGTGTACCCRTGAGGTTGCCTAATTGAGAACCAGCCAAAACGGGCATCTTCTTCCCGAAACGGCGGGCAAGATAGTAGAGGAAGAACATAAGTGCCAGTACAATAGTGAGACCGCGGAGCATGCTGAAGAATGCATCGAGAAGGTTTTCGGAGGGATCGGGAAAAACGGATTCATCGGCAGCGGCATCCGAATTGGCACTGGGCTCCTCTCCATCCATATACGCATTCAGCGAATCTATCGCTCTGGTYCCGGCTTCACTSGGGGCTWCRATWCCSRTAGATTGTTCTACCCAATCATCTTCTCGGGCGGGTGCCGTTTCAATTTCTTGTGTATCAGGGGCAGCGGCGGGGGCTTCGTCAGGAGACTCGGGTAATGATTCCACTACCTCCGAGCCTGCATCGGTATTGGAAAAAGTGGGTATATCGGAATCCGTATCCTGGGCAAGGGGCGACCAGACACAGGCGAACAGAACCATCATCCCAACTGCAACGCGCATGGATTCTTTACCCTTCTTCTACCTCATTGACGCCCACAATTTCTGATAATCGGACATGCAGCGTGTCGCCGATAACGACCGCTTCACCTCGCGCGACATGCAGCCCATTTACATACACATCCGTCATCTCACCAGCCATCTTGTCTAACGATACAACGGACCCTACCTTCAGATCCAATATATCTTTTACTTTCATAGCCGTTTTACCTAAATCGGCAGTTACCTTCAACGATATGGGCATGATATCCTGGAGGTCCAGCGTTTGACCGCCTCTCCCATCCA
Source organism: Candidatus Hydrogenedentota bacterium (assembly GCA_002746185.1). GTDB lineage: Bacteria > Hydrogenedentota > Hydrogenedentia > Hydrogenedentales. The sequence continues at coordinate 20,596 of NVWG01000069.1, read as the reverse complement.
CCACTTCCATTTCAGGAAATTCGTGATCAGCGGCTTGGTGTTTTTCTAGTGCTTGTGTCTCTTCCGACATACCGATTTCCTTACTGCGGATCTTGTACGGCCATTTGATAATGCAGAACCTTGGTTATCTTAACATTTTCGGCTGGATTATCGCCCTGTAATCGCACAAGGATGTCATTTGCCTTCTGCAGGGCCTGTCGTTGCACACTTTCCTTGAAAGCCAGTATATCATCCAGTTCCCCACGGGTACGTGAATCGTGCAGTTTCATGACCATATCTTCGAATCGGTGCTGATTGACGACCACCAGATCCAAGGTAGCCTGATCGTTACATTCCAGCTTAACCCCGTATATCAACATGGGCGCCGCCGAATCTCCTTCCCGCATAAGATTCACGAAGCTGGAATCCAAGGTAACGACCATCGCTGGCTGAAGCGGGAATTCATCCCCTTGTGTTTCCGAAGCCATATCCTCTGTCTCATCGGGTTCCTCGTCGGAAAGCATAGGAGAAATAACGAGCATAAATACGGCTGCACCTACCACCAAAAATACGAGGACCGCCGCAAGTGGTACTAATTTCCCTACTATGCCCCCTGCTTTCGGCGATTGTTCCTGAACGTCCTCATCAACTTCTTCCGCCATGAGTTTTCTCCTGTTTTTCGTATTATAAAATTTTTATCGGTGTAGAAGATGAAGCGGTTAGCCCTCTCCTAAATCCCTTACCCGATTTTTCATATCATCTATTTCTTCATTGGTCAGTAATCCACGGATAAATACTTCGACTCGACGGTTAGCTTGCCGTCCTTCGGATGTCGTATTGGGCGCTATCGGTTCTCCCGATCCATGCGCCACAGCCCTGATCCGCTCAATAGACACATTACTGTTTTGGCTTATAAATCGCATCACCGCATCGGCACGACCATAACTCAGGTCTTTATTATCCCGAAAGATGGTAGTATCCCCGATGGGAGCAWWWTMRRWAKRWSMRTGAWMWWYKWAWRMAGWYTYYKSKKKCWRGTYTGMMAAYWTYKSASWRAKWSSTKAKAGAAAAGAAAATGAATTTGGAAGCAATGTCGATTGCCCTGATTCATATAGCACATTGTTTGGCAAGCTAATTTTCAGAGCCCCGGTGACATCGTATTCCACCAGAATGTCTTCTGATTTACCCAGGATCTGCATTTCCCGTTGAAGTTTGCGGGCCGTATCTTCCACATCCTTAGGCATACGTTTCATCCGGACGGGGGCCGGATTGATTTGTACCGCAGTCATATTTTTTGGCATGACCCCAAATGCTCCTTGAATGGAAATCATGGCCTCCTTGAATTCCCTGGGTTTTTCCATACTGGCAAAAGAAAGAAGCAGTACAAAAAAAGTCATCAGGAGGCTCATCAAGTCGCCAAAGGTAACCACCCAAGCGGGCGCACCCAATTCACATTCGGGGCATTTTTTCCCTTTAGCCATTGCTTTATTCTTTCTGCATCAGGGTTATACTTCTTTTTCCATGGCTTCCCGTTGTGCTGGAGACAGAAAAGCTTTTAGCTTCTGCTCCACGGCCCGTGGGTTATCTCCAGACTGGATAGCAAGAATACCTTCGATGATGACTTCCCGAACCAGCAGTTCGGATGCTGTGCGTACTTTGAGAACACCAGCTAATGGAAGGAATACTACGTTTGCCAGAATCGATCCGTACAATGTGGTCAATAGTGCTATGGCCATCCCCTTACCAATCTGTGATGGATCGTCCATACCGGCTAACATCTGCACCAGCCCCATCAGGGTTCCGATCATCCCGAAAGCTGGCGCAGCCGCTCCCATGGATAAAAGGATAGATTGACCTTTCGCATGACGATCTTCCATAAAGGCCACTTCGGTAGTTAAAATATCGCGAATCAATTCCGGCGCGGTACCATCGATAGCTAGCTGGATGCTCTTGCCCAAAAATTCGTCTCCCGCTTCATCGGTATGACTTTCTAAAGCCAGGATACCTTCTCGTCTGGCAATAGTGGCAAACTCGATCAATTTATTTATCAAAATACCAGGCTTGGTATCTTCATTGAAAAAGGCGTTACGCACAGGTCCCACCACACTAATGACATCGCTGAGAGGATAGTTTATTAACGTGGAGGCGAGGGTACCGCCGACCACTGTAAGGAGCGACGGGATGTTGATGAAGATAGTGATGTCCCCGCCGATCAGCATAGTCAACAGTATGAGACCGAACCCCGCAACGATACCGATAATGGTTGCTATATCCATAGCTTACTCACTTTCCCCCTTGTGCGGCAGCACCCCTTGCATGACCGCACGCTTGTATTCTATCACCGCCGCAATGACATGTTCTACTGGTTCCTGCACCATTAATTTCTTCCCCGAGAGTAGTGTAATCAATGTATCGGGTGTTGCCTCGACTTCTTGRATTATTTCTGCATTAAGTACAAATTGCGCGCCATTCAGACGGCTTAATGAAATCATGATAGCATCCTCATCCAGGGTTGGGGGCAAAGCCCCCAACCCCTTTCATTTCAACGGTTACCGAATTAAATTAACAGCTTCCTGCAGCATATTATCCGCTGTTGTGATGGTTCGGGCATTAGCCTGGAAGGCCCGCTGCGTCACGATCATTTCACTGAACTCTGTGCCCAAATCTACATTGGAGCTTTCCAGAACACCGCTGGATACTTCCCCTCGGCTACCGGTATTGGCTACCCCTATTTCGGCATTTCCAGAGGCAGGTGTTTCGCGGAAACTATTGTTCCCGACTTTAGAGAGGCCTCCCCGATTGGAGAATGTCCCTAATGCTACCTGCCCCAGAGTACGGGTAAGACCATTGGTGAATACGCCGATAATCAAGCCATTTGCACCTATGGCGAATTCCTGAAGTACACCTCGCGGAAATCCATCTTGAGTCGGATTGGTCAATTCGCTGTCTCCGGAGAGTTCCGTCACAGCGGCGAAATTGATTTCGAACTCAAACGGGGTGTCCGGAATGCTCGGTCCGGGAAATTGAGCCGTGCCGATTATCACCGTCGGATCACCAGCCGCAGCAGCGGTGAAGGTACCGCCATTGTTGTCGCCAATGGCCCGAAACGATCCATCGTTGTTGAAGATGACGGCACCTTGATTGGCACTGTTGGTTACGTCCACGCCATCAAACTCTGCCATATAGGTCCAGGCATTGAATAGCGTTCCGCCATCGTCCAACTGTGCGCTCTTGGTGAACGTCAATTCGATGTCCCGTGCTACACCCAACGAGTCGAAGGTTCGGATGGTCCGCGTGACGGTAGTCGCCAAAACTGGCGGCACTGCTAACGCATCGTCCAGTACCGCATCCGCAGTCAGATTTCCTACCAACGATGTGCTGGTGGTCTGCTGAACAATAGACACTCCGCCTACAGGTATAAACAGGTTAGTGGCACCGGCATCGATATCCACGTTGCCGTCTGTATCCGCGTTGAATCCTTGAACGAACAACCCGGTGGTAGGATCGATGAGGAATCCGTCCCTGTTCAACGAGAACGATCCGTCTCGTGTGAACGTCTGATTTGCACCATCACTGAGAACGAAGAATCCGTTGCCCTGAATAGCTAAATCCGAGTTCACGCCAGTGGCGGTAATCGCTCCTTGACTGTAATTCACGTCGATACTCCCTATTCGCACACCTATTCCCACTTGCCTGGGATTGGTGCCGCCAGAAGTACCGTCCGGAGCTGTACCGCCGGACAGTGTTTGGCTGAATAGGTCTTGAAACAATATTCGGGAACTTCGATATCCCGTGGTATTCACGTTTGCGATGTTATTCGCAATTACATCAAGCTTCTTTTGAAATGATTGAAGCCCGGTGACGGCTGTAAATAATGCAGCTCCRCCCATAATACTATCTCCTCTGGTTCCCCGTTGCCGCTATCGGTTGGCAACGAACGGGCTTCCCTGAAATGGGTCCAGCCCTTTATTTGTATTTCCCCCGACCACGGCATCTTCCTTCGCCGCGATCACCACTGAATCTATATTGGTGAATACCGTATTGTCCCCCGCGTTGGGTTCCATCACGGTAATCACAGTTCGGTTCGGCACCCCGACAACCAGGGCCAGCCGTTCCATCAGAATGAGAGATTTCTTGGAGCCTTTCGCTTCTGCTTCAGCAATGGCGTTACTCAATCGCAGATGATCCTGGTCGGAAAACCGGATATCGCGATCCTGTAACCGTTGCTGGGCATGGGCAGAAAAGCGCACGTCTCTGGATGGCTGCATGGTTTGCTGTAACACCGAAGCAAACCGTGCAGCGACAGGATGAGGTGGCGCTTTGAACACCCCTCTATCTGCTATCYTTTGTGCCTGTTTTGGCTGAATGGATTCGATCATTTYATATCGCCTCTRYTAWTCAGGTCGATTCATCGGTATCTTCAGCAGGTTGAGAATCAATGCTGAGAATACCCGTCATCGACATCAGTTCGCCGTCAACAGTCAGCAGCACGATACTGCCGTCCAGATGTACGCCTTCGACAAGGCCGGTTCGCAGATCCCCATTCAAATCAACTCCTTTCACTGTCTTGCCAAGCAGTTGGCTCGCAGAGATAAAGTTCAGCTGATCAATATTACCGCTCAACTTTACAAAACTCTCATTGAGATTATTCTGCCCTTCCAATGCACTGAATTGAGCCAACTGGGCCAGCATATCGGAGTTATCGACTGGATCCAATGGGTCTTGATTCTGCAGCTGCAATACCAATAGCCTCAAGAAAGCATCTTTCCCCAACTCGTCATTAACATCGCGTGCGGGCTGGGTCGAACCGTTTTCTGAACTGGCCGTCGCTGCGGCTATTGTTGCCGTTCTTGCGCTTGCGGTATTCGAAGTGCGTGCCGCCGCCGTTTCCGCCAATTTCTGCGCTACTTCTGCGCGTTGGGCAGTGGTGGGACTAAACAGGCCAGTCGCATTCCCTCGAATGCCTACTAATGCATTCATGATGTACTCCTTTTGGGTTCATTCTGGTTATACATACAAATTCAAAATCCCGTCATGATGTCGAGACAGTAAATTTGCATCCTTCCCAGACATAGTTGATACAGGTTCTCCGCTGGGATCCGAACGAGAATCACCTCCTTGACCAGATGCTTGCTGCTGCAAGTTTCTATTGGAGGAATTATCTCCGATGGAAATCGGACGAGACTGGACGGTTACATCATTTACATGAATCCCCCCTTGTAGCAGACTATCTCGTAATATGGAAATTTGACTCTCCAAAAATTCCCGCACCATCGGATTCGCCGATGAAATAATAACCCTGCTCACATCGTCGATTTTCACAACGGAAATCTGCAGCTCGCCCAGCGACCGAGGAACCAGCCGCATGCGTAACAGTTCCACATTATTTTCCATCATATACTTAATACTTTTGATGGAATAATCCGGTACAGATCGCAACGGTATTTGCTCAGCGTTTGGCAAGGCCGACGTAGTCTTCCCCACTTCTGCGGTAGCGCCTGGTACTGGTCCATCCATTTTAGCCACTAAACCGAGAATGGAATGTCCACCCGGCTCTACTCTGGTAACAGGTATGATGTCCTGCAACCCCAAGATGTCACCTTGAGAAACGCCATTCGATGATAGAAACTCCTGAAATATAGCCATCGAAATTGCCGTTTTCGGAGCCTGTGACGCTGCTTTAGGTTCCACTGGCATCACCAGATCGGGCGGATCCGATCCGGACTTGATCAGCGCATCACTGCTTAACACTTGGAGTCCTGATTTTTTGTTCGTTTTCTCACTTTGCACCGTACCAGGAACTCCATTTTGCAATGAATTAACAAGTCCAGGTAAAGCGGCATGCTCACTCTCAAGCGCACTCGCTTTTCCATTCACCAATACACCTGTTTCTTTCGCTTCCGTATTGATATTTTCCAAATCAGCCAGGTTTGCTTCGGCAATTTGTGTCAATACAGCTAGATGCGGTGTCTTGTCCGAACCCGCAGTTGAAAGCGACACAGCACCTCCGCTTCCCTTTGGCATCACATCATTTCTGGATTGAAATTCAACCAGAAGGTTGGCAAAGAAACCTTCCACACCGCCAGATTCTGTTCCGTCTTTCTTGGACGCGCTCAGATTGGCATCATGGGAAGTTCCTTTCGCCTGTGATAGTGCGCTTACTATTTGTTCCACATAACTCACCTCCTCTCATCTAAGGTAGTCTTAAAAAACTGCAATGTCGCTCGCAGTCATGGAATCCAGGAATTAGAATTCCGAAATTCAGCTTTATAAAAACATGACGCCCGAACTGGCAWGTTCAGGCGTCGCAAAAGTAGTGCTATATAACTTGAATGTTTTTTAGTATTTTCGCTCCTGCATAATCTGGAGGATTAGCGCTCGTTTTTGTTGGTCTTCCATGGCATCCAATATTTTTCCTCGYTTWCGATCTTCKATTTGAGGYAATAAACGCGCYGCRTCTTCTGGGGTCATGCTTTCCAAATCCTCTGCTGCTTCCGCGGGTTTCATAGACGATAAAGACGTGGCAACATTTTTTATGCCCTCCTCCTGTTTCGAATCAAGTTCATCCAGCGTCGCATTCACTTCATTCTGAATTTCTTCCAATTCATCCAGCGAGCTAAAAACTTCCTGTTCCCGCAATACTAACAGGTCATCGCGATTTTTTAGCTCCGCTTCCCAAGCTGCCAACCGCTCCTTTTCCCTCTTAAGTTCCGCTAATAAGGGGCCGCTGTCATCCACTTCTTCGACTTCAGGAAGCATGGATTCTTTCCCCATGAGTTTATCCAGCGTATCTTTATTGAGTTTACCCGTCAGAGCCATGGGACCKACTATRCCCAGAGCAAAKGCAGCMAYACTCAAAGCGGCTATGGCAATWATTTTACCCATTTTYACTCACCGATTKTTTTTGTATGTTTACTCGTTTTAAGGCGGACCGAATTGAGGCCACCTCGTCGTGTTCGCGCTGTTCGGCTTTYTGRCGGTGTTGATTCACTATGTCCAACGCGTTACTCATAATTTTCTCCACTATACGCCGATCTTTCATAGTATCTTCCAGTTCAGACCGGGTTATTGAAACTTTATGTTTCAACATTTGAATCTGGGCATCCTGTTCCACAATACGATCTGCTAAATAGCGCCCGTACTGATGCGAAGCGCGCACATCTTCGGCATCTAAAATACCTTCTGCCCGGTGCGATCGCTCTAACATCTGGCGTTGATTAACCATCAATTCACTTTGAAAAATCTGTGCGTTCTGCAATTCCCGTGTGGATTCAGCCATTTCACCCGATTTCATATCCTCTTTACGTTGGCGCAATTTCAACAACGCCGCATATCGATTTGGGTCTTTTCGACGCATCTCTTATATTATCCTAATGCCTGAATCATTAGCGCTTCAATATCGTCTATATTGGAATTTTCCTGCAACCCTTGCTTTAGGAAATTTACAATACCTGGTGTTAACCGAATCGCCGTGTCAATTTCGGGATTACTTCCATTCACATAAGCACCGATGTTAATCAGATCTTCTGCATCACGGAAAACCGAGAGTACGCTTCGAAATTGCTGCGCTAGACGTTTGTGTTCATCACTGGTCACATCAATCATCACCCGGCTGATACTTTCCAGCACATCGATAGCCGGATAGTGTCCCTTAGAGGCAAGAGTCCGCGATAAAACGATATGACCATCTAAAATACTTCGCACGGCGTCGCTAATCGGATCGTTAAAATCATCTGCTTCGACCAATACTGTGTAAATTCCGGTAATACTTCCCTCTTGGGTCGAGCCTGCACGTTCCAGTAACTTAGGAAGCACCGAGAATACGGAGGGTGGGTATCCTTTAGTGGTGGGTGGTTCTCCAATGGCCAACCCTACTTCCCGTTGGGCCATGGCAAATCGGGTCACGGAATCCATCATCAGCATCACATTCAAACCCTGCCCACGAAACCATTCCGCTATAGCCGTGGCCAGATAGGCTCCTTTGAGTCGTACTAAGGCAGGTTCATCTGATGTAGCAACCACCACTACCGATCGGCTCAATCCTTCGTCGCCAAGATCGGCCTCAATAAAATCTTTTACTTCGCGGCCACGTTCGCCAATGAGTGCGATGACATTGATATCGGCGTTCGTATTCCGGGCTACCATGCCCATTAGTTTACTTTTCCCCACACCGCTGCCAGCCATCACACCTACACGCTGTCCTTTACCACAGGTAATACATGCGTCAACGGCTCGTATTCCAGTGGATATGGGTTCCAGGATACGTTTTCGATCCATCGCATTGGGGGCGGGTGCCATAATACGCACCTCTTCGCCGTCTCGAAGCGGCTCTCCTCCATCAATAGGCTTCCCAAGGCCGCCAAGTACTCGACCGATCAAATGACGTCCTACCTTTGTCATCAATGGTTTATGGGTGGGTACCAAAGTACTGTTCGGTCCAATTCCGTGACTCTCCCCCAAGGCCATGAGAAGAATACGGTCTCCACGAAATCCTACTACTTCTACAGGAATGGAAGGGGCATCATCACCGGGTTTAACATAGCACATATCCCCGATTTTCATTGGCGGGCCTGTAGCCTCAATGGTTAGCCCAACCACATCGATAACTTTTCCATGAACAGCCAGACTGGGTGCAGCATCTACCTTTTGCAACAGCTGTTCAAACGCTGTAACCCCCATTTCCTAGACCCCCATCAAATGATCAATCACATGCTGTAGCCGAGAAGCCAATTGACCGTCTACTACCAGATTAGCGGTCTCTGCTATACACCCCCCGCTTTCTACCGCTTCATCGGGAACCAATTCCAATTGCTTGATGCCTTCGAAGGTCTTCAGCAGGTCTTCACGATAGGTACGCAGTACCTCCAGATCGCCTGGGTGTACCCGCAAGGTTACCTGTTCCTGCTCCAACACACTTCCCAAGACCGCACGCGCCATCTGGCGYACCACCTCTTCGGAGTGCGATGCTTCATAGGTTAAGATACGCGCCGCAATGGCCTGRGCAAGATKYGCGAGTTGMGGTTCCAATTCATCCAGAAATGATTTTCGAGATTCCTCCAGGGATACAGCGATTTGTTCTATAATTTCTGCTGCTTGACCAACGGAGGACATAAAGCCCTCTTCCCCTTTCGCCATACCACGGCGTAGACCCTCGGCATAAGCATCTTCCACCTTTTGCTTTGCCTCATCACGAGCTTCGGCCAGGATAAATGCTGGGTCCAGGCCGGAATTACCGCCATCGGTGCGAATATCTTCTAAGGGATCACGCTTATATACAGCAACGTGATCTTCGCGTTTGTCATCAATTTTCAAAATTCTGGACATAGTTTATTTCCAGCCTGTATAACGCTCCATGCTCATTATCTACTAAAGCAATTATACAACGATTTCGTCATCTCCGCCAGAGCCTCGACCTTCAATAATCAATTCGCCGGCTTCTTCCAGTGTTCGTATGACCGTTACAATTTTCTGTTGAGCCTCTTCCACATTTTTCATACGGACAGGTCCCATAAATTCAATTTCTTCCATAATCATCTCGCGTGCTCGCTCGGACATATTTTTAAGCACTTTATCACGAACGTCATCATTGGACCCCTTGAGCGCCAAGGCTAAATCTTTGGAGTCCACTTCTCGCAGGGCTTTCTGGATCCCGCTGTCTTCCACGAAAACGACATCGTCGAATGTAAACATAAGTCGCGAAATTTCATCCGCTAATTCGGGATCGCGCTCTTCCAACTGGCCCATAATGAATTTTTCGGCAGCACGATCAATACTATTGAGAATTTCAGCCACATCATTTACACCACCGGCGAATGTGAAACCATGAGTAAATACGGAAGCCATTTTTCGTTCCAGTACCCGTTCCACTTCGCGTACGATTTCTGGTGGCGTTCGTTCCATGGTGGCGATGCGCATTGTCACATCGGATTGAATTTCCGGTGCCAAAGCAGATAAGACCATGGCAGATGTCTGTGCAGGTAAATGAGACAGAATAAGTGAAATCGTCTGAGGGTGCTCATCCTGAATAAAGGTGACTATTTGACCGGGATCGGCTTTGTTTAAAAATTCAAAGGGCACATCCTGCAGGCTGCTCTGAAGGCGTGTCAAAATTTCTATTGTCTTATCCGCGCCGAATGTTTTTTCAAGTAAACCCCGGGCATAATCTAAACCACCTTGTGTGACGACCTTATTTTCCAATGCAAGTTCGTAGAAGGCATAAATGATGCTGTTTCGTACATCCGATTCAATGATATCCAAATTGGACAGACTGAGTGTCAAATCCTCCACTTCGTTTTCCGACATGGTGGTTAGGATACGGCTAGCCCTTTCTGAGCCCATGCAAGCCAGAAATATAGCCGCTTTTTGACGACCCGGCATTTCCTCTAAATTAAATGAATCACTCATATTCGTTTCATCAGGTTATTTTTCTTCCATTGCCATCCAGGTACGTAAAAGCGCGGCCACGGTTTCCGGTTCCTCTTGCGACAGTCGTTCCACTTCCGCCGCCATATCATGACGTCGTTGTTCATCAGGGCTAAGTTCGGGTATTTCCACGGTTTCTTGTTCTTCAAGTGTAGGCAATACCATAGCACGACGCATAAACAGGCGGATAACCAAAAACGCTGCCAATACCAAAAATCCTTGCAGCACGGTCGTTAGCCAGCGAGATTGGAACAGGGAACTCGATACTCCTGGCACCGCTGAAGCAACAACCATCTGATTCAAGTTAAAGGCCTGGTCGAAAACCACTACTTCCGTAGGTAATTTACCTTCTCCGACGGCATTGGAAATGATCTGGGTAAAATTTAATATTTCTTCTTGCGTCAAGGGTATATAGGGAAGGCTGCCTTCTTCGCCATCAGCCAATTCTCCGTAGTTCCCCTCGATTATTGCACTGACAATAAATTTATTTACCCGCCCCGGTCCCGTCACCGTGGTCGTCAATGTTTCAGGAATATCGAAATTATTTATGATTTCACTTTCGCTTAATGATGTCTGACTTGTTCCCGAAACCGTTGCTTCCGGGATATTGGCGGTAGCGCCTGGAGCGCCTTCAGGGGGGCCTTCGGCAGTTTCGCTGATCATCTCCGTAATCATTTCACTGACAGCAACTTTATCGCCCAGCTCTTTCTGCGTCTTGCTTTCACTAGACCAATCAATATCTGCACTTACGTTAATGATAGAATTTCGACCTAATTGTTTTATCCCGTTACGAATTTTCTGCTCTCGCTGTGATTCCAGTGCGACTTTATAATCCAGTTTGTCTCCGGCCAGGGAGGCGAATTCATCTGCTACAGGGCTGTGCAGGGGGGTGCCGTCCGTCTTGGTGATGACAATGTTGTTCTTGGACAGATTGGCTCCGCCGAAACTGCTGATGGTATGAAGTACTGCTTTAACTTGGCTCTTCGACAAGGGGCCACCTGTCACATCAAGTATCACCGATGCCTCAGAAGGTTTTTGTTGACTGCTGAATAATTGTTCCGGTGCTTCGCGGATGAACACGGAAGAGTTACGAATAAAATCGAAACTGTTTAACTGGCGCTGTAATTCACCCATAACGGCGCGGGTATAATCCACATTTTGCAGATACTGGTTGGACATAAGATCGCGGGTATTGAATAATTCAAATCCCGGGGCTACCCCCTGAGATTTCGGCAGGTTTAGTGATGCCAGGGATACTTTGGCGTGAGAAATTTCTTTGGCGGAAATATCGATGCGCTGCCCGCCGTCTTTTAGCTGATAGGGAATGTTATTTTCTGCCAGCCATGCCACAATCTGACTTGATTCATCCATTTCCAAACGATTGTAGAGCTGGGCGTATTGGGGCTGTGACCCCATATAGACAGTCCCCATCAACAGGGCAATCGTTAACAGACCGACTAGCCCAATCTGCACACGGGCGTTGATGGACAGCCGTCGCCATGCATCTACAATGCCTGCCAAYAACTGACGAAAAAAATCTAGCACTTCTTACACCTCATTGTTATGCGCGCCGATTGTACCATTCACAATCAGTACACACGGTTTCTGCCCTGCCCGACGACTTCACTCTCGTTTAGTCATCGACMTTCCGCAAGTACGGGCAGCTCACCCAGTAAGAGGCCTGATATTCAAGTGTCAACTCCGCAAACGATGAACTAACGCCGTTACACGACCGTCAGCTCGTTGTTTTTCATTGGGAATCACATTGCAGACGCAATGCATGCCCCCCGAGGATCTGGGTTGGAAGTGGTACCAAACCAAATCCCTATGTTTATGTAGGTTGACAGAAATACATGCCTATCAGGCTATTTAATTGTAACAACGGCGTAAACGCCGAGTAACGCCATTACACTTGCATGCGCATCACTTCTTCATAAGCAGCTACCATCTTGTTACGCACGGCCATCATGGTTTGAAAAGACACGTCGGCCTGTTGAATGGCCACCATGGCCTGGGTAGCATCCTTCAGTTCGCCGGATACCAGTTGTTTGATGGTCGCATCGGCCTCATTCTGGAGTCGCTGCACTTCCCCTATKGATTCCGTGAGAACATCCTGAAAGGATCTTCCCTGTACGGAACTGGAGGGTGATGCTGCTTGGGGAATGGACGGATCCATCGCCACACGTTGTGTGGTGATTTCTGGAATCTTAAATGGATCCACCATGTTTYCAACCCCTACCTAAWCTTACGMCTGAATGATTTCCAACGCTTTTGCTGTCATACGCCGTCCCGACGTTATCACGTCGATATTGGCTTCATACGCACGCTGAGCAGACAACAGATTTATCATCTCTACTGCCAGATTTACATTGGGRTACAGCACGATACCGTCGTCGTTGGCATCGGGATGACTCGGGTCATACACTTGCCTGAACGGCGAGTCATCGCCCACTATACCTTTGATACGAACACCGAATTTATCGGGATTCAAACTCGACCCCAATTGCTCGCCCCGAAACACCGCCAGTTGACGGCGAAACGGGCCACCTTCAGGTGTCCGCGTCGTTTGTACATTGGCAATATTATTCGCGATGAGATTCATACGRGTCCGTTGAACCCGYAATCCGCTCACTGCAATTTCTGTTGCCGAAATACCATCCAACATAAATCGATTACTCCCCCTAGCGCACGTTAGTCAGCATACTCTTGACCATCTGGAACTGCTTGGCAACAATGCTACCATAGACGTTAAACCGTCCCGTATTCTGCGCAAGGTTCGCAATCTCTCGCTCTATGTCAACTTTATTGTAGTCATTTTTCGACATAGTTACAAGAGATTCCTGCACTGGGCGCATACGAGTCGCATCGATGTGCTGAGGTCGCGTCGTGCGGAGTGCCAAACGGCCTCTGCCCTCGATAGCGTTTCGCAAGGTAGATTGGAAGTCAAGCTGAACTGGATTGTAGCCGGGTGTTTCCACGTTAGCGATGTTGTTGGCGATGATGCGATGGTTGTCTTGAGCAACACGCATCGCACTGACCAACAACTTCGTAGATCCAACTCCAGCAAAAGTCACCACTTTCCCCCTCCTTTCATGGCACAATTCTGTCAACAGATAATAGTGCAAGGGGCATGCCAGAATAGACTTACGCCGTAAGGCACAGTAAAACAACGACTTATAATAATTGATGGTTTGTGGATTGAACTGAAATGTGGAAAAAACTCCCACTGGCGGGAGTTTTTTTCCTATGCACCGGACTGGCTATATTCTTTTAATTTGTTTCGTAATGTACGTACTGAGATGTCCAAAATCGCTGCCGCCCGTGTACGGTTATTGTTACATTTTTCCAGGGTCTTAAAGATGAGTTCCCGCTCCATAGCAGCCACGGACATTCCCGCTCGAATTCCCTCTTGAGATGCTGCTCTTCGATAGTCGGATCCCAATTGTGCAAAGTCATCTATGGTTAACTCGCTACCCGAAGCCAGCACAACGGCACGCTCTATACTATTCTGCAGCTCGCGCACGTTTCCTGGCCAATTGTACTCTTCGAAGCGCGGTAGTACATCGGGGGAAAACATCATTTTACTCAAACCATTTTCCAACAGGTAGTATTCCAGGAAGTGATCCATTAGTGCTGGGAGATCCTCCTTGCGATCCCGTAGAGGCGGCAGTTGGATGGGGATCACGTTGAGTCTGAAAAACAGATCCTCTCTAAACGCACCTTCCTCTACGGCTTTTTCCAGATCGCGGTTGGTGGTGGCTACGATGCGGGTATCCACCGGKATGGAYTGAAYTCCTCCCACCCKATCCACTTCTCGCTCYTGCAATGCGCGCAGCAGCTTGGGTTGAAGCTCCGGACTAATCTCGCTCACTTCATCCAGCAGCAGGGTTCCTTCGTTAGCTAATTCGAAGCGTCCAATCTTGCGTTCGCTGGCCCCGGTGAACGATCCTTTTTCATGACCGAACAACTCGCTTTCCAGCAGGCCCGCAGACAAGGCAGCGCAATTTACTTTAACAAACGGCTTATCTCTCCTACTGCCCATTTGATGAATGGCCCGAGCCACCAGCTCTTTACCCGTGCCGCTTTCCCCTTGCACGAACACCGTGGATTTACTGAGCGCGACTTTTCGGATCTGCGTATGCACTTGCTTCATGATCTTGCTTTCGCCGATCATYGCATCGAAATAATAGCCTTTGTTATCTGCTTTGCGCAGGTAGCGGTTTTCCTCGGCCAGCTGAATTTTTTCTCGAATGCGGGCCACCGCCAGATCCAGCTCATCTGGACTGAAGGGTTTCAGAATGTAATCATCGGCACCTTCTTTCATAGCCGACACGGCTGTCTCGATAGTGCCGTAGGCAGTCATCACAATGCAGCACGTATCCGGCGCGTGTTCTTTCACATGCTGCACCACTTGAATACCATCCATGGGTGTCATTTTCAGATCGGTCACCACWATATCGAARGTWTGATCTTCCAACAGAGCCGTTCCTTCGGCACCGCTGGATGCAGAAGCGACTTCATGTCCGGCCCGTGTAAGTGATTCCTCTACATATTCACGCATAAGATCGTCATCATCGATGACGAGTATGCTGGATGGTCCCATTCCCACTATCTAGCTCCTTTGTTTAACTCAATATGAAATGCTGCTCCATTGCCGGGACTACTCTCCACCGTCAATGTTCCGCCATGACTTTCTATCGTCTTCATAGCGGCTGCCAGCCCCAAACCCGTTCCCTTTTCTTTCGTTGTGAAGAACGGCGAAAATACTTTCTCCAGATCGTCCATTTGGATTCCGCATCCTGTATCAGAAATGGACAACTTCACGTTCTCATCCAGATTTGTCCCTCGAATATATATAGTACCGGTTCCATTTATGCTTTGGACGGCGTTCAACAATATATTTACGATTACCTGTCGAAGTTTATCTGCATCGACTAAAACGCTTAGAGAAGAATCTACTTCGTTCTCCATCACAATTGATTGGTCGTGCAGATTTATTTCGCTCATGGCTTGCTGTACCAGCGTGTGGCAGGATTCGTGGGACAGATTCAATTCAACAGGGCGTGTATATTCCAGGAGCTCATTCACAACTTTGTCAAGTTTCCCTGTACCCACCAGAATCTTGTTCACCAGGCGATAGCGATCATCGTCCGGTTCGATATCCCGTTCCAATAACGCCGCGAAACCGCGTATGCCTCCTAACGGGTTGCGAATCTCGTGCGCTACTGTCGCCGCCATTTCACCTATCGCTGCCAGTCGATCCTTTTGACTGATACGCTGGCGCAGCGACTCCACTTCACTCAAATCCTGAAACACCATGACATGACCACGGCGTTGATGATTTCTATCCTCCATGGGCGCACTTTTTTCATGGACAGGTACCAGGCTTCCGTTTTTTGCTCGAAGCTCCGTGGCCCGACGAGTGGGGGAAGGTTGAAATTCCCGTCCGAATACACTGCTGAACGACTCCCCGGATACCTCACCCAGTTCGAAGCCCAGAACCTGATTGGCCGCATGATTGAATGTGGTTATACACCCGTTTTCGTCAACGACAATGACACCGTCCGACATGCTGTCCATGATGGAATTAAGATAATCCGTCGTAAGGGCCAGTTCGCGGTTCTTGCGTTGAAGTTCCTTATCGAGAGTCTGGGTGCGCTCCTCCAGCCCCTTGTATGCTTCTTCCAGAGTCGCCGTGGTTTTGGTGAATTGATCGAACGCTTCRGCCAGTGCTTTCATATCCATGGCCTCTCCTTTTTCCCCGGGAGATTCGGGATGCGATGTGGACTGGGGAGACGGTGCCATGATCACATGCTGCTATCGAAATAGCTGCTGTCTGGCGATGACGGGGCCTTGTATTTTCCCAGCACCCCTCGTCCCTGCTTTAATTCATCCAGACTTTCCTTCATTGCCAGGGATTTCTCACCTGCCAACGCCGCAGACTGTTCAAATAGTATACGTACTGTTTCCACTTTCGATTCCACATCACGAGCCAATGCTTGAATAGCCTTCCGATCTGATGATGGAATATCCTCAGTGCGGTCCCACTCTTTTTTCAGGACGACAAATTCTTCTGCCAGCGCCTTGTTGCGGGTGTCCCATTGCAGCGTGGTGCCTATAACCTCATCCAGATCATCTGATTGAAGCGAATCCGGCATCTCCTTCAACTCCTCTTGCACGCTTTCCAGCCAGGCCGACTGACGCTGAAAATAATCCATCAAGCGCTGCGCAATATTTGTATCGCCCACGGCTCCCATATCAGCCGGCATTTCGTATTTCGGCTACAGGCTGACCGCGAAGACGCAGCTCCAATCGCGCTGTCCGAGATTTAGACATGGCCTCGGAAGCCCATTTCGATGTAGAACGAGATAATTGATCATAATAAGGCAGACTTGCAGCGTAGTCCATCAACTTGAAATGCGCATTGGCTAATTGGAAACTGGCCCATTGCTGATTGGTTGTTTCCGGGATAACTGCGGCATCCTCCCCGGCCAACGTATCGGTATCATTCTCCATACCCAAGGCGGTGGAATAGGCATCCAATGCACCACGATAATCCTTGCGRWYAAATAGGTAGTCGCCCCAYGTAATGGCTGCATGYTCCAATCGCACATGTTCCAAAGACAGGACATCCAGCGCGGCCTCTGTTTTCAGTTCAGATACAATGGCCCGGGCCCGGGCACTGCGACCCAGCGTCAGATTTGATTCCAGCAATGCCTGTACATACTTTGCTGTACGTTCGGAAGGATACCCAGCGTGGGCTTGCTCTAACAAATCCAAGCCTTTACGCGGGTCCACCTGAAGCATGGCTTGGCCTTGAACATTCAGAAAAGCATAGGCACGATTCGCAGAAAGTTTGGATGTATCCACCCGTTGTGCCACTGACAATCCATCATCGTACTGTTGATTCTTGAAGAGTGCTAATGCGGATTTTGCCAGCATATCCGGTTCTTCGGTCATAAACGCAATTTCCGAATACACTTCTGCTACTTTAAGAGACAGGCCCATGTCATCGTACAATTCCCCCTGCGCTCCCAGCAGTTTTAGTCGCTGTGCCGAGCTGCTTGTAGTTCGCGACAGATCAGCTAAAAGCCTTGCTGCCTTTGTAGGGAGACCTTCGTCATATAAAACCCGGGCCAGCTCAATACTTCCCAAAAAGCCTTGCTCCGTWCCAGGGAACTCCATGGTAAGTCGCGTAAGTACATCACGGGCATTACTCATGGCATTGTCCTGGCGATACAACTTACCCGCAGTCAGCAGGAGCTCCGGGTCATTCGCACCAGCTGCATCAGCCGCAATCAACGCTCTGGCAGCTTCCCGACTATTCCCTGCTTTGGCTAATATCTCCCCTGCATTACGCAATACATCAGGGTTACCGGGATATCGCTGTGCTGTTTGTGTTGCAAAACGAACGGCCTCTTTTAATTGACCGGATTCATCCAATACGCGAGACATTTCAATATTCGCTAACGGGGTGATATCCGATTCCGGAAAGAAATCCAATAACCCTTTCAGCGTATTTTGTGCATCATCAAGCCGATCCGCAGCCCTATATGCTTTCGCTAACATGAGCGTAGCCTTGTCATTGCCTTCTATCGAAGTGGCTGTTTGCAGCCGTGTCTCCAGATCGCGTATTGCCCGGTCATAATTACCTGTGTCATACGCCAATGCACCCAGCTTAGTAAATGCTTGCGCCCCTAACTGATTGCCAGGATTGTTTTCAGCAATGCGGATGTACAAATTGCGCGCCTGCTCATCATCACCTGCATTGTTATACGCATCACCAAGTAGCAACTGCGCTTTCTCAGCCAGATCAGACCCAGCATGCTCGCGACGTAAACGCTGAAGATATCGTGCTGCCTGAATAGGACGTTCCGTATCCAATTCCAATTCGGCTATGGCCAACAACACCACGTCTCGATTATCCGCACCATTTTCATTCCGTAACAATTCTCGATACTCTACCCGGGCAGCCAATACATTATTTTCTTTTTCGTACAGACTGGCTTTCCAGAACAATGCATGGGGTTTTCGAGGATGCATCGGTGCAGCATTTATCACGGCATCAATCTCGGCATGCATCGTATTGGCCAAGCCAACAGAAACGGTATCCGGCAACTGGTGATAACGTGCTTCTAAACGCAGGTATCGGGCATCAGTTTTCAACGGACGACTATGGGCATTAGAAATTATTGCATCCAGCAGTTCCGTTGCACGCGCATATTCTTTTTCGTCTACATACCCCTGGGCCAACGCTAATTGACGTTCAATATCTCCTTGCCCGATAACAATAGCCATGGTTCCCATATCTGGCGGATCTTGCAGACGGTTCGCCGTCATATACAGCATAGCGGTGATGGCAACCAACATTCCTGCAGCCAGCCCTGTAATGGCTCGATACGGTTCTTCCTTCACCGAATCCAGCAGTGAATTAAAAATCGAACCGCCGGAAGTCGAGGTCGCATCGCCATGCCCCACCACTTCATCCAAGGAATCCATAGCCGCATATTCTTCATCAGGCGGAGAAGGTGCAGCAGGGGAGGTATCATTTTTCGGAATTGCATCAATCCTGACTTCCTGACTTTCCACTGCCCCCGCCGCCACGTTTTCCGAAGCCACTGCCGCAACAGCTTCTTCTGCTGGCACAGGCGCGGCTTCTTCAGCCGATGGCTCCGAACCTGCGGTATCATTATCAGGCTCTGAAGTTTCAGTATCTGCCAAGGTTTCCGTATCAGCACTGATTTTCGTTTCTTGGGCTGGCGAATCAGGATCAAGCCGTTCATCCATATCTTGTGCGACAAGTTCCTCAGAGGTCTCTACTAATTCATCTTCTCCCACCTCACTGGATGCTTGCTCACTCTCCATCAAGGCATCGATGGTACTTTGATCCATACTTTCGCTATCGTCTACAGCATCATCTGATGAAGGGGCATAAGACGGAGAATCGCTGGTATCCGAGGCGGAATCCATTAGTGCATCAATGTCACTTTGATCCAAGGCCCCTTCGTCTTCTGATTCTTCGGTTTTTTCTGGTTCCGACGATGATTCACTTGTATCCGAGGCGGTTGCCAGCAAAGCGTCAATATCGCTTTGATCCAAAGACCCTTCGTCTTCTGCTTCTTCGGTTTTTGCTGGTTCCGCCGATGATTCACTTGTATCCGAGGCGGAAGCCATTAGCGCATCAATATCACTTTGATCCAAAGCGCCTTCGTTTTCTGCTGGTTCAGGAGCATCAGTATTTTCACTGGTATCATCCTCCGCATCGGGAGAACTGGACTGATTCATCAACGCATCGATATCATCTTGAGAAAGGGTCCCTTCGTCGGATTCCACCACCGCAAAATCAGCGGGGCGAATAGTCTTATCCACAATGGGTCCCACTTCCTCAACTTCATCTTTTTGAGCGGAGGAGGCATCCTTGGCGGAAGCCATCAGCTCATTCAGCTCGTCTTGATTGATTAAACCCTGATCTTCGGTAACCTTTGCATCTTCAGGTGTTCCTGTATCATCCGATTCGGCTTTAGCAGCGACAGTACCTGAAGAAACCGTTTCTTCAATAAAAGCATCCAGTTGTTTTTGATCAACAAAGCCATCATCCTCGCCTTGCGGTGAATCATCGGGCGTTTCGCTGGAACCGGCTCCCAGTAATTTTGAGAGGATAGCTGGATCTTCAATGGGTTCTTTTTCAATAACTGGAGATGCCCCATCGATAGAGTCCGGCGAAAATATTTCGGGGGATTTCGGTTTTTCCTCATTGGCTTGGGCTTGAGCTTGAAGCAAGGCATCAAGCGACTCTTGCGTCAGAATCCCTGTGTCCTCTTCAGGTGTCCCGCCAGATTCTGCAAATTCCTGCTCGGCTTCTGCAATAAGGGCATCCAATTCATCTTGAGACAGATCTTCCCCATCAGATTCCACATTTCCGTCCATATCTTTGGGCTCATCGATGGACACGCGTTCCCCCGCAGCATCTTGCCATACCTATCTAAATAATGACCATTAAATTGTGCTTGAACAGCACAATTTAGTTTAACATCATCCGCTTGGGATGACAACGAAATAAGGAAAAATTTTCCTAGTTAAGTATGCGTTACATTGAATTCAGGGACTAAACTGTACTATATCGATTCGTTGACTCTCCTGTATTCCAGGATGAAATAAAATGAGATCGTCCCCCCCGCGCCCATCTAAATCTACA
>NVWG01000068.1 GCA_002746185.1 Candidatus Hydrogenedentota bacterium | reverse complement strand
TCCCAGGAGTKCACGGGCYTTYKCSACYTTCKCSGGGTAYKCWGCGTASACYTTCTTGATCATATCGATATCAAAAGCCATGGTAATCCTCTTTTCCGGTTGGTAATTGCCAGGAAAACGCCTTGAGACATAGGCGTTGAATAGAACGCTGAAACTCCATTATTATACTAAATAAAGGGGTTCTAGGGCAAGTTTTTGGCCTGGAACGAAGAGAATTGGACTCTTAGAGCGTTTCAGATCAAAGCCTGATATAGTTGTTACTCYAAACTGRTTACCAAAACGGGAGATGTTGGTATGTGCAAAAGTTTATTTACACGCCGCGAATTGGAAAATGTACGCCAGAACACGGGTATGACCCGCCGCGAATTCGGGAAGTTGGTAACCGTAATGGGCGCGCTTGGGTATATTGATAGCCACTCCATTGCCATGGCTGCCAGTACCGATGATCGGCAATTGGGTGTTCGTGCGAATCAGACAGCAGGAGCTGAAGGCACTTGGGGATTGACGGATATTGAAGGGGATATTCCGGCAGACCTGAACGGAACACTGTATCGAACAGCCCCAGGAGAAAGCGAGCGTTTTGGAGTCACGTTYAARCAYGCTTTTGATGGCGATGCCTATGTMTCCGGCTACAGCATTCGCGATGGGAAGGTTTGGCTCAACGGACGATTTGTAAATACTCCACAGCGYRTCAAAGAACAAGCACAAGGAAAGATGATCTATTCAGAATTTGGTACTCCTGCGCCGGATGCATCGGGGATGAATAGCAAGAACCAACCGAGTGTAAACATCATCCCGTGGGATGGCCGTTTATTGGGATTGTCTGAGGGGGGGCATCCCACAGCAATCAATGCTTCCGATTTGAGTTACGAATCCCGATGGGATTTTTACGGTACACTGCCTAAAAACGTATCCTTTACAGCCCATCCTAAATACGACCCTGCCACGGGTGAAGGGTTCTGCTACGGAATGGAACAAGGCCCCAGCATGGCATTGTGTGTGTATCGTATGAATCGCGATGGCAGACTTACGCAATTACACAAGATTCCTCAAAAGGGATTCTTTATGCTCCACGATATGTTTCTTACAAAGAATCACCTCATTTTTGCTGTACCCCCCGTTAAATATAATTTAGGTCTGATGTTTTCCGGTAAAGCCACTCCGGCAGATGCTATCAGTTACTTTGAAAAAGAGCCGTTACGGTTTATCATTCTTCGTCGGGACGGTTCGGGAAAACCTATTATCATTGAGCAGCCATCAAATATGGTCTTTCACAATGGGAACGCATTCGAGAAGGACGGAAATATCGTTCTTGATTCATTCTTGCAGCCCGATGGAGCCGTACTAGAATCATTATTCAGTTACGGAAATAGTTCAGGGTTGAAGTCAATGGATGAATTGACTCGCTTTACGCGTTTGGTTTTTAATCCTGAGAAAGGAGAGCTAATTTCACGTACTGAAATAGCTGAAGACCAAGATTTTCCCCGTTTTGATATACGTCGGGGAGGAGAGGATGCGCGTTACTTGTATGTGGGTGAAGGAGAAGATGGGRYTGATTTACTTCGTCTATCAAAAATAGTTCGCCATGATCTGCATAACGGTACTGATGTTGAGGCTACCGCACCAAAACACCAATCTTTCGGTGAACCTGTATTTGTTGGAAAGCCCGGAAAAACCTCTGAAGAAGAGGGGTGGATTCTGAATTTGGGATATGACGGAAAACGTAACGAGACATTTCTCGAAATTCGGGACTCAGCCACATTGGAGATGCATGCTCGCGTTTGGACTGGACAGCATCTGCCTTTGGGATTCCACGGCAACTTTATGCCCGGCTGGTATGTGGATGAACCTGCGTGGTTGGAGTAGAGGATGTCATAAATTGAATAACGTATTTTATAGGATACTGCTTGTTGTAATCGTGAGTACAATTACCGAAACATTTAGTTTGGCGTATGCGCAAACCACTGTATCTCTCTGGGAAGAAAACATCCCCTATACTAAGGGGACTGGGGATGGACATGAACCGACGTTGACGATCTACTTGCCAGATGAGGACAAGGCTACCGGGATAGGCGTTGTGGTATGTCCGGGCGGCGGGTATGGGGGGCTGGCAGTTGGGCACGAAGGAAAGGATATCGCTCGTTGGCTGAACAGTCATGGTATCGCCGCGTTTGTATTGCGATATCGCCATGGCCCGGTGTATCAGCATCCGGTACCGCTCATGGATGCGCAACGGGCGCTGCGCATGGTTCGTGCTAAAGGCAGCGAGTGGCATGCGGGACGTAATGTGGGCATTATCGGTTTCTCTGCTGGGGGACATCTGGCTTCTACTACGGGTACGTGGCACGACGCTGGGGAGGCAGCTGCGGCAGACCCTATCGAACACGAGACCTGTCGTCCTGATTTTCTTATTCTGGGTTATCCGGTTATTTCCATGAGCGATCCTCATGCGCACAAAGGATCGCGAAAGAACCTGCTTGGCGAAAATCCCGACCCGAAGTTGGTGAATAAATTATCTACYCATCTGCAGGTAACCGAATATACGCCACCCACCTTTCTTATCCATACCACGGAAGATGTGGTCGTGCCGGTGCAGAACAGTCTGATGTTTTACCAGGCTTTGGTGGAGCATGGGGTTCCCGCAGAGCTGCATGTCTATGAACAGGGACGCCACGGACTGGGAATGGCACCCCGCGACCCCGCCATGAGCACCTGGCCGGATTTATGTATTGAGTGGYTGAAGAAGAGAGGGTTTCTGGAATAATGTCAGATGAAAAAGCATTRCAGGATTAYTWTCAAGGAACATGTTTTGGCTGTGGCGCGGCAAACGAACATGGGCTGCAGATCAAGAGTTACCTGAGAGACGATATAGCCGTGTGTGACTGGTCACCCAAGCCGTATCACAATGCCGGTGGCGGATTTATGCATGGAGGTGTTATTGCCAGCGTGCTGGATTGTCACATGGCTGCTGCCGGGATGTTCCGAATAGTAAAAGATGAGGGGTTAGAATTAACGGAAAAATACCCATACTTTAACTGCCTGACCGTGAATTTGAATGTGGATTATCTTGCACCAACTCCTATGGGACCGGTGAGATTGGAAGCCTGGGTCACAAAAATAGAGGGGAAAAAGGTATTCATATCGGGGACGATCTCTGGAGACGGCATGATTACGGCAAAATCAACGGGATTATTCATTAAAGTCGCTAGATAATTTTACTTGACTGAATAAATATTCAGTGTATAATAGGTTCATGATCATTCATGAACCTATACGGGGTCGCGGCACCACCGCCAATATCCAGAACCGATTTGAGCAGCGGGATTTGGTGGAATATGACGACCTGGATTGGGACAGGGAAGAGGTCTCGAAGCCCAAGACGATTTACCTGCCTGACGCTACCAAGAGTCTGATTACGTATAACCAAAGTCCCGACGTGGGCTTCGACGCGGGAATCAATCCGTACCGGGGTTGTGAGCATGGCTGTGTGTATTGCTTCGCCCGACCTACTCACGAGTACCTGGCGTTCTCAGCGGGGTTGGATTTCGAAACGCGTATCATGGTGAAACATGATGCACCGAAGATTCTGCGGCGTGAACTGCGATCTGCCCGATGGGAACCCCAACCCATCGGGCTGAGCGGGAACACGGATGCGTATCAACCTGTGGAGCGGGAGCTGAAACTTACGCGGYMGYSKWYGSMGGTGRTGCNRGGMTNKYTCRTNAMTCCGGTNNNMATCATCACCAAGAATCGGCTGGTGACGCGGGACATTGATATTCTCAGCGAAATGGCGGAACAGTATTGCGCCGTGGTGTATGTTTCGCTTACGACTCTTGACCTGAAACTGAATCGTACTATGGAACCGCGTACGTCAAGTCCGCAGCAGCGACTGGATGCGATTCGTCAGTTGCGGGATGCGGGGATTCCGGTAGGTGTACTGGTGGCTCCCATGATTCCTGGGCTGAATGATTCGGAGATGCCTCAACTTTTGGAAGCGGCGGCGGATTCGGGGGCGCGACACGCCGGATATATTGCGTTGCGTCTTCCTCATGCTGTGGCTCCGTTGTTTACGCAATGGCTGGAGGAGCATTTTCCGGATCGGCGGGAAAAGGTGCTGAACCGGATACGTGCCATGCGTGACGGCGCGCTGTACCGTTCGGATTACGGTACACGTATGCGGGGAACGGGTATCTATGCGGAGCAAATGGCTCACATGTTTGCCATTTATGCGCGCAAGTATGGGTTCAATAAATCAAAGCCTCCAATCACCACGGATAATTTCAGGGTTCCGTCACAGGCTGGTGATCAGATGGGATTGTTTTAGTCGGAGTTATGCCTCTGGGTGGGGACGGTGTAGGCAGCTGAAGGCATAAGGGTGTATGTGGGGTTGTGTATTCCATGTTGCCGGAGATCATGGATGGCTCGTTCTATGGCATGTTCGAGTGAATGGACTTGGACTGTTCCGAGAAGGGCGATGTCATTCTCGTTCATTTCCGTTACCAGTATGGTGGAAGGGGCTTTTTCTCGGGTGGAGAGGGCAGTCTGTCCGTTGATTTCACTTTGTTCGCGCAGGCCTTTTATGATGGATGAGCGGTTCCCTTTGAGAAGCCATTTCTTGAAGTTTTCGCCGCCTATGCCTTCGGGGCAGGGGGCGAGGAGGATGATACGACCGCCGGGTTTGAGCACTTGCCATGCGTTGAAGAGGGCTTTGTGGGTCTGGACGAAGTTTTTCGTGGATGGGGATGCGGCGATGACGAGGTCGGCTTTTTCGGTGTAGGGAACCTGAAAGGATTGGAGCGCGAAGGTGCATGCGGCTTCGTGGGCTTTGATGAGGTCGCCGCAGAAGAGTTCGGCGATTTGGTCGCCACGATTGAGTACGGTGTTGATGATGAGTTCGACGTGGGTGAGTTGGGTGGCTTCCAGCATGTCTTCGGCGACGGGGTTGCCGTGGAGGACACCGATGCGTACGTTGGGGTYCAGGTCGTCATTTTTCGGGTGGAGATTCATGGCGTGGTTRTGKGCGATGGTKTSGATGCCTGCGATACCGGGGACGATGGATTTACGTCCRCCGCCGAATCCACCGAAGTAGTGGAGGACGCATGCGCCAGTGGCGATGACGTGGGTGTGTTCGTGGACGCGGCGATTGATCCATACGGGAGTGCCTCGGTGTGTGGTGCCGACATGGAGGAGATTGTCTTTGTCATGGGGATCGTGGATGAAGAGGCGGCCTTGCATACGGTTGAACGTCGGTGTACCTAAAATATCCTGTTGTTCTTTGTGAGTAGGACCTCGGTGTGTTCCGGTGGAAAAAGTGATGGTGATGTGGTGATCGGGGATACCGCTTTGGTTTAGGTAATCCAGGAGGGGAGGGAGGATCTGGTCGGCCCGGGTCTGGCGAAATGAGTCTGATACGACAATGGCGATGGTATCCCGGGGGGTGAGAGTTTCGCGGAATGGACAATCTTGTCCTATAGGGGATTCCAGTGCGTCGTGTATGGTTTGGGTCGGATCGGATAAGGGGGACACGGGTTGGATGTCCAGGGTTTCGAGATACGTTGCTTGGGGGATGGTGAAGTTGAGGAGTTTGGAGCCGTAGGGGAGTGTATGTTCGGGAGAGTTTGGCATGGTGGWTTCARAAGTCGAAGTCGTCTTCTTGATCGTCTTGCCGATCTCTGTGGGTTCGGCATATATACCAAGTGCAAGCGAAGATGAAACATTTCATGTATCCGTCAACGATGGATAGACCAGGTTTCGACCATAAGGGGATGTCGCTGTCGCTGAGGGACAGTACGAGTACGATGACGCAGAAAGCGAAAAATGAAATGATGAAATATGATGGCAGTTGATGGCCGATAGTAGAGAGCGTTTCTTTCAGCTCTTCCTTGCGCAGATGACCGTAGAACATGATGGTCGCGCCCAGGGGTACATAAAATGCGGCCCACATGAGCCAGAATACCTGGAGAGTTGCTCGTGTTCCGTCATCTACAGGTACGACAGCAGTAAATATGAGAAGGRTGAGATTGATGAGGTCGAGGAGAAACCATAATCCGAAAAATCGGATAAGGGCTTCTTTGGCGGAGTCGACTTTCCAGAAGGGACGGTCCAGATCCTGACCTAGTTTTGAGAAGGCGATGGCTTGGGCGACGGCGTACAGAGCGGCTGTTACCAGTCCGCTGAGAAAGAGATAAGACTGGGATAATCCGGTGAGTGTATCGGCTTTATAATGTTCGAGCAGGTATGTTTCCCCTGCCAGTTTTAGGGCGTAGAAACCTGTGGTGATGCCTATGTAGAGTAACAGGGCGGGGTAGTTTCGCTGGAGAGCAGCAAACGCATCGCGGATCACGGTTATGCCTCCGGATCTTGTTCGATGGCTATTTTATATTGCTGGCGACGTAGGACATGTTTGGCGATTCGGTCGTGCTCATCGTCTTTTAGCCCGATGAAATGGCCGCGGATTAAATAGCGGTCGCCGGATATGGAAGCCGACGATATAATTTTAGAATCGATATCTATGGATTTTTCACCAGGGATTTCCAAGGTGATGCGGAGGATGACCTGTCGGGCTACGGCTTGGGGCAGCACGATGGCACAGCCGCCTGCGCTGAGGCTGGTGATTTTGCCGCGCATTTTTCCAACAGGCGTTCTTGATTTAATGTTATCAGGGTTGTAGTCGAGGGGGGCATTGATGATCCCTACCCAGGTGTTTTGATCGTGTCGGATTCGGAAATGTTCACGGGATTGGGTTCGCTTGAGATCGTGGGCATGATGGAGTCGCCAGCGTCCTGATAACTCAGAGTCTTTTTGTATGGTGGTATCAAAGATGTAGCGACCATCCTCGTCTCGCCAAAGTCGACAACGAATTTTTTCTCCATCGGTAATTTTTGGGGGTGGTTTGGCTCTGTCGTTTGAAATGTAGAAATAAGCCTCGTCGACCTGTTCCACCATCATGCGATGCCATATAACGGGAGTTTCATCTGGTCTGGTTATAAAAACCCATTGATTGGGATGGATTTCCCGAGTAGAGGTTATGCGCTGCCCAACGGGAATGTGGTCCAGGTGCAGTGCCAGGCGGAGATCGCGCAGTTTGATACCCATGTCTGTGATTTGTGCTTCGTTATTGGATTTTCCAATGGCGGTCATTTCTTTTTCGACGCAGCTTTCAAAGCCGTCGCGGGTAGATGCGGCATGGAGGGGGTGTGCCGGACTATGCTTGGTGAGAAAGGACAGGAAAAATTTAGATTCGGATTCGGAAAGTTTTCGATCTTTGATGATGTCSTGWATGGCTTTCCATTCGTGTCGAAGGCGATATTTTTCACGTTCACGTCGTCGATAAATTTCGTAGCCCCAGAGCGAAATGATGGTTCCTGCAAAAATCAGTCCGATGATGGTTAATGCCAGCGGACTGGGTTTGGGGAACTGGACGAGACCCGCGTATTCGAACAAATCGGATTCCTTTCAAGGTTGTGAGGAATTATAGGGGGCGGGGGTGTGTGATGCAACGCGTGAGAGGAGTTAATCGATAATGAAGCCGTCTTTTTCCAATTGCTTGATGAATTCGTCTCTATCGCTGTCTTTGAAGGCAGTGGTTTTGTGCGGATCGATGGGCTCCAGGAACTTCTTGAACTTGCGTCGATGCTGGAGATCCGCCATGACCAGCGGATCGTCGGATTCCAGAATTTCCACGGTGCGGAATCGGACACGGCGAAGACCGCCGCGCCAATCGTCCAGAGTTGTCATTACGTTGGGCGGAAGCGTGCCCCCTTTATTGTGGGCGAGAAGAAATTCGACGAAAGCATCGCCGTCGTGTCCATCCTGAAGGGCTTGGGTGAACGATTCTTTGGTGAGTAGATAGACGGTGGCTTTTCCGGTACTCTGGCGCAGGGCGAACTGGTCGAGGGGAACGGTAAGCAGGGCATCCATATCTTGTGTGGGGACGACGATATCGAAGTTGGGCTGCACGATTATCTCGCGGCTATGTTTCTTGAATTGCAGCTGTAGGGAATCTTTGTTCTCACCAGTGAGCAGGGAGCGGCCCAAGTCAGAGATTCGAATATAGTTTTCCACACCATCGGAAACGTGTTCTACCACGCCTAGCCAGTAGAAGGTTTCTTCCAAGGCTCGGGCGAGATTTTTCTCCAAATTTCCGGCTGCCACGGGATTTACGAAGCTATAAACGCCGCCCGTGTTTTTCAATGTTGAAGGCTCATTTTGAGAATGAGCGCGTAAAGCGAATTCGACAAAATCTTCCATGACATACCAGGCGCCAGGTTTCATGTCCCCGATGAGTTCGGCCATGAGTCGTTTAACCAGGCCTTCGTTACCGGCCGTAACCATCCAGTCAAATAAATGCGTATGACGCTGGAAGAAATCTTTTTCGATGAGCGCTTCCAGCTCGCCAGTGCATAATTCGTTTCCGTTGCGTACCAGCCATCCCACGCCTTCGGCTGCCCAAAGACAGGTGCTTAGGGATGGTTCAGAATCGTCCTGAACGGTATCGGATAAACGGCGCAGGTCTTCCCGGAAAAGGTCTCCGTCTCCCCGAAGGCGTACGGGTTTAGCTGCAATGGTGGAGACCAGGTGGCAGAGAGTTTCGGTCATATCGAGACCTCGTGCGTGGATGTCTCCCAGCACTTTCTTGTGAGTTTTCAGAACTATTTTTTTTCCGTGGGCCTTTTTATCGGCTTCACGCCACTGTCGAATTTCGGTGAGGATGCCGGCTACGCGGGACAGGCGATCTTCTGAGTCGAAACGGAACATTTCAAATAGGGCCATGCCGCGAAAAAGTTCTGCGAGACCTTGTTCGACTTGGTAATCGGTGCCGTCGTATGCGACTCGAATCTTTGCGWTGGGCATAACGCCGCCTTTTGACTGCCAGATAATGTCGAATACTTCGCGGGCGGTATCAGAGAAATTGTGGGTGGCGACATATTCGACTATGGCGTCAGGGTGGTTGTAGAATTCCGAAAGAATATATTCGCCAACGGCTTTTTTCGAGCCCAGATCGGTGATGTGCAGGTGTTCTTCCAGTAGGCGGAAGTTTTGTGAACTGAGCCCTTTGATGTACTTGTGGAGCGAAGGGATGTCTCCTAGATTTTCCAGACCGTCGGCGATACGTTTTATGGCGGTGAGCCCTTCGGCAGGAAGTTTTATCTTTGTGATATCGGTGTAGAGGAGTTTGTGATTGATATCCACGAGATACTCGATCTCTTCCTGGGGAAGCTCAAGTTTTTTGGCGAGAAAGCGAACGGTAAGACCGGATCGGCTGTTCTGGGATAGTTCGCGGGCGATGAGGTACACGGCCCGGTTTATCCCTTCAATATCTCGTATCATACTGGCGCTGTGGCGCATTGGTTTTGCTTTACTCCTTTTTTATTCAGCGTAGGACGGAATTGTTGATTATATAGTACGATTCACGATCAAACAAGTGATTTTCATAGTTAGGTTCATGGATCTTTTTTTTAGAAACTGGAATGGAATTTCTGGAGCAGCACGTTTGTGTTAGATGAAATTTGGTATACTCTTCACACATGAACGGCGCAGGTTCGCATCTATGAAGTATTCCACACGCATATTCGTTGCCGCATTACTCTCCTTGATGTTCAATGTAGCCATCTGGGAGGTGGCGGCACGTATCGTTTTGGCTAGTCCTGTGCCGGATTCAATCCCGGAAGTATCGCCCCCGCTTGTATTTACCCTGTCTGAACCCGTGCCGCCGCCTACACTGGAACAAGACGAGATAAATCAGATTATTGAAACAGTTCGGGAATCGACGGAGCCTATTGAAGAGACCGATCTCATTTCGGATAAGAATTCCAAGGCTTCGGATATTTCGGATTCGGAGGGGGAGCGCGCTGCCCCATCCATGGATGAGCAGGCCGAATTTGATCAGCAGGGTGGTGTACCGACAGAAATGGTTGCAGCGGAAGAGGCGGCTGAATCGAGTGAAAATCCTGCTGTAGAGGAAGAGATGGAGGTTCAGGAGGAGGTGGAGTCAGCACCGCAGCCCCGGGCAGGAGAAGTTGAAGAACCGACAGTGGAGACAGAACAACCGATTATATTGACAGGTGAACTGTCGGAGCAGCCGGAGGAGTCTGAACAGGAGCCTATGGAGGAGGAAACCGCAGAGACACCTGAGCAGGAGGCATTACCGGAGCGTTTTACGGTGGCTCAGGCAGAAACGCCCAAGTTGCAGTTTCAGGAAAACATCGAAGTGTCCAAAGGYCGGGAYGATGGGGGTGCGGAAGGCCATGGCTTYATGTCKTTCGAGGCGAACAAGCATGAGATGGGGGCGTATATGCTGGAGGTGCGTACGCKRGTRWTACGYMACTGGAAGGCGAGTCTGYTATTAAAGTACCATGGCGTTCGACGGACAAAAGCCGTTATAGAGTGYTCTATTCGTCCTAACGGTGARTTGGAGTATGTTCGGATAAAAAGTCCGGGGCCATCGTATTCTTTTGCGGTGATATGCCGAGAGGCCATTCGCAAGGCGGCACCGTTTCCCGAATTTCCTTTTGATGTGCCTGAGATGTATCGTAATGAAAATTTGAAAATTACGTGGAATTTTTCGTATTTATAAAACTAACTATCGGTTTAACGTGATGAGGGATTATGCAGGAAACATTTGAACTGGCGCAGCAAGGCGGTTGGCCCATGGTCTTTTTAGGGATGTGTTCGGTTGCTGCCGTGACCATTATTATAGAACGGATGTTGGCGTTACGACGGTCGCGAAATATCCCTCAATCCRTCATAGATTTGTTAGAGGTGTATCAGGGGGAAGAATCTGCTGAGCCGGTTATGCAGGCGTGCAGGCATAATGGTAGCCCATTTGCCCGGCTTATCGAGTCGTTGATTTCTTCGCGGGAGATGACACATGCGCAGCTTCAGGATACGTTGAATGCGTCTGGGCGCAGGGAAGTGGTGCGTATGGAGCGGGGACTGTTGGTGCTGGAAGTGGTRGCGGGTATCAGTCCTTTGATCGGGCTTTTGGGGACGGTATTGGGTATGGTGACCGTATTTAATGCAATATCTGTTCATGGGCTGGGGGATGCTCAAGTCTTGTCGGACGGGATCAGTAAAGCATTGGTCACGACAGTAGCAGGGCTTTCAGTGGCTATCCCGGCGTTTTCTTTTCACAGTTATTTTAGTCGCCGAGTGGAATCCATGGCGATAGAAATGCAGGATCGCGCCACGCATTTTGTGGTGAAGTTGAATGGCACTGGGGATTAGAGTTCCGGGCCCAGGTAGCGTAATCGAATACCCTCTTCGGTGTAGTCGTATCCAAATTCGGGGAGCAGCCATTGGCGAATGAGTAATTCGATGGCAGTTTTTCGGGTCACACCATTCAGAATAACAGGGTTGACGGGCAGTTTATTCATGGCGGGTTCTGCGGTTACGGGCAGGCCTAATTGGCGTGAAAATTCGGGGAGAATTTCCTTTAGGCGGGAAGAGCCCAGTTGTCCTTCCATTTTATTTTCACTTGTTTTGACCAGCAAGAGCTGAATATCGCACATTTCTGAAAGGGCATTGGCCAGTTCAATTGTTTTTGCATTGGTRCTAAATTGTTTTCGCATGCGATTACCGGGGGAATGAAAAAGCAGGTATTCATCAGTGGCTTGTATTTGAAAATTGAAGTGCTGGACCCGGGCGGATTTCAATGCGGCTTCCAGGGCCTCCGTGAGTGATACATTCTTCAAATGCATTTCGCCGCATCCGGAATCGGCGATGGCATTATCGCCGACWATRGTGGTGTCCAGCGAATATCCGAGYAGGGCGAATACGTTGAAGAGCGGTGTATCTGCACCAAATGAAGCGGTAGTGTTCATGTTGGCCCATGATGCCAGTTGGGCGGGGTCGAGGCTGACTTGCGTGAGAGATTCATAGTTTGGTGCGTATAGAAAGAAGTAGGCTCCGTTGTCTTCTATTTTGCATCCGGTCTCCTCTGACAGTAGCGCAAGAACGGTATCGATGTTGGCTGATTCAACATTCATCGCGGGCATGGGGAAATTTTCGAGTCCGTTCATCAAGACGAGATTGGCGTTGGTGATTTTCACGAGTTCCTGTATGACAAGGCCGAGAGGCTGCTTTTCGAGAGTGAAGGTATATTGAGAAGTACGGTCCATGACGTTCTTTTTAATTTCCAGAGACGCGCTTTCTGTATCGATCTGAGTGACAGTGGGTGTGTCAGGTGTTGTTGAACAGGCAGTGGCGAGGGCCAGTGCAAGGAGTGTTGCGATTCGATTCGGCTGCATGGGGTAGAACTCCTAAAAAGTATAGATTTTATCGACAGGTGCGCGATGACACCGTGGGCATAATAGCGATCCATCTTTTGTTCGATTTCGGGTGGCATCTTTTACACATTCTACACAGCATACAGCATCGCATCGAGCGCAGATAAGTCCGTGCTTGGGTTGCAGGTCAGGTGCTTCGAGCACCCGGCCTTCGTATTCGTTTCTGGGCCAGGTGGCTTTAAGTAGGGGCTTGTGGCAGTTGGTACATTGATTTGTGTTGGTTTGAGGTTCGCCAGGATCGGATATGACCAAATGGGGCGGCGTGGTGTCGAGTAAGAATATATGTGCGGATTCACAATGTGGACATCTGAATTCGCCCATTAACCGTTGTTCTAAATTGGGTTCGATTTGTACGACCAGGGCTGTTTCAACATTGCGCAGGGGGCGGATTTTATTTCGTGGGACGGTCATTATTTTTTGACATGTGGGACAGGATTTCTCGAAAGACTTTCCTTTTTTGACGCGTTGACTCGTATCCTTCAGGACACGAGGGGTCAATAAGCCTATGATGAGTAATGCGGCAAAAACGAGCGTGAGTGGAAGTATCAATTCGGGAGACATAGTGAGAGGTATGATGTCCTTTTGTTGTGAAAAGTTTCTGGCTGCAAGGGGCACTTGTACCCGGATATGACTACCTATATACTACTTCATCATGGTTGTTACAAGTTTATTGATAGTCTTAACTTTTTTTGGGCAGACAGACGATATGTCTTCTGGCCGTGTTCCGTATGAAATTTTGATGAAAGATGGGGAACGGATATTTGCATTTGTCCGCCAATCGGATTTGAACGGAAAAAGATATGACATTCCGATAGAGCTGGATGCGCCGTGGCTGCGTCCTTCTGAACGGGAAAGAGAGTTGGTTCTCAAGGATATTGATGAATATGAACCCGAAATGGCTGCATTGCGAAATACCCGACTGAAAAAGGGCTGGGAATCGCATGGGGGTGTGCAAATAGCAACATCTCAGGGGATGCAATGGGTGCTGCGTTCCGAGAAAGTATTGGCTGATCGAGCTGACGAAATGGCGGTTGGGTCTATAGTGGAAGGGGTGCCGATGGACAGTGCTGGGCAGTTGTTGTTGGAGAATAATCATCAGGAAGTTATGTCTCCCGGGTTTCTCAGGTCGTGGGGTGTTCACATTGCTGTAGGTGGAGTATCGATTCTGGGGGCAGGATTACTGGCCTGGTGGGGATTTTTTCGTAAAGATTGGGCGTCTCTATAAAAGTCGTAAAATTTCGAATACTTCCACCGCTTCGGTTTTTCCTTTCAGATCCGGGGTGCCAGCAGATCGACATTCCACATATTCTTTTACTTCGTTAAACGTGGCGCGTCCTATGATGATCTGTTCGCCTTGGGCAATRGAGCATAGCCTGGATGCAAYATTYACCATGTCTCCGATTACCGTGTAGTCCATTCGATCTGGTGCGCCGATATATCCCGAAAAGGCTTCTCCGGTATTGAWCCCGATGCCAATGTGGAATTCTGGAAGATTCTTTTCGCGGCGGAGTTCGTTCAATTCGGCGTTACTTTYCTGCATGGCGATAGCTGCTTTTACGGCCTGGAGAGAATCTTCTCCGCTGGATAGGGGGGCTCCGAARAGGGCCATCACTTCGTCTCCGATAAATTTATCCAGGGTGCCTTGRTGTTTAAATACAATTTCGGTCATGCTCGTAAAGTGTTCGTTTAGAAGCAGCACCAGTTCCTCGGGGGAGAGTCCTTCKGAWAGCGKGGTAAARCCYCGRATATCGCAATAGAGTACGGTAACGGSGWSTTYWWRRCYKMCCMRYTYKATKTYRTTKYMKYGWYSCAKYWSRGSKWMGACAATGGCGGGAGACATRAATCGCCCCAGGTTGGCCCGTTTCTTTTCCGAATCCAGCATGCGCTCGTAGAGACGCACATTTTCTATGGCCATGGCGGCCTGATTGCCTAGTGCCTGAAACATTTCCAGGTCTTCCTCGCTRAAATTMGCGKYCATGTCTTTRGTATCTATATATA
Source organism: Candidatus Hydrogenedentota bacterium (assembly GCA_002746185.1). GTDB lineage: Bacteria > Hydrogenedentota > Hydrogenedentia > Hydrogenedentales. Next base: position 8,745 of record NVWG01000068.1, on the reverse strand, counting down.
AGGAGCCAATGATGCGGCCTTCGATGTACATGGGCACGCACATGGCGCTGGTGATGCGCTGGATGATGATGCTTTCCCGTTTGCCGAATTTTGAATCGTCCTGGGCGTTACGCATAAGTATGGGTTCACCGTCCAATGCAGCTTTCCGGGCGATGGTCATGCTGGGCGATGCGCTTTCAATTTCGCCGCCCATATCGCGCATGACGCTTACGTGAAGTTCATCAGAGGACTCCTCTTTCAACATGATGAAGCCCCGTTCGGCGTTGGTCACTCGAATAGCCAGATCCATAAAATCGGATAATCGCTTGTCCAGATCAAACTCCGAGGCGATGAGATTGGTGGCCTGGTACAACGCATCCAGTCGACGAAATGCCCGGGCCATTTTTTCCATGTCCATGGGCGCGGCTGAAGCCGGGGTATCTCCGGTTTCCAATTCTTCCTGTGGTTTGATCATCGTCATACTGGAAGAAAGGTCTTCCATTTCATGCTGTATTTTTTTCAGATCAAGAATGAGGGTTGATTCTTGTTTGCGCTGCGATAGGATGTCCTGGGAATCGTCGTGAAAGACGAGACGGCATTTGCTGCCGAACCATATTTCATCTTTATCAGAAAGGACGCGTTCGATGATGGCTTGCCGATTCACGTAGGTGCCGTTCAGGCTTTTCAGATCATATAGAACCGTTTTATCTTTCTGCAGCTCTATACGGGCATGGTTGCGTGATACCTCCTGGGCCACCAGAACGATGTCATTATCATCCGTGCGCCCAAAGGTTAATTCTTGACCGATTATTTCTGCAGTCATGGGGGGAACCCCGGGCTGCTCTATGATGAATTTGGGCATATAGGACTCATGATATCAGGGCGTGAAGGAGCCTTCAATGGAGGGTCTGTCAATTGGATACCATTTTTTGGGATAATACGTCTTAATTATTAGTAGGTGAAAGGAATAAGCATGGCTTTAGGCGATATTATTCGGCAGTACGACATCAAGTTTAAGAAGAGCTTGGGGCAAAATCTGCTGTTGGATGACAATATTAACCGTATCATGACGGACGCGGCGGCGTTATCCGAAGAGGACGATGTGGTGGAGGTGGGGGCTGGTCTGGGCGCTTTGACCTCCCGTCTTTGTCTACAGGCAGGCCGTGTTCTGTCGGTGGAGATAGACAGATCGTTTATGCCTTGTCTGGAAGAGCAGTTTGATTCCACGAGCAATGTGGTGCTGTTTCGGGGAGATGTTCTTAACCATAGCGTGGAAAAATTGGTGGAAGAGCATTTACCTAATCCGCGCAGCATGAAGATGGTATCGAATTTACCTTATTACATAACCACTCCAATATTGTTTCATTTTTGGGAATCATCGATGTTTTTTGAGCGAATGGTGGTGATGGTGCAGGAGGAGGTCGGTTTAAGGATGGTGTCTAAGGTGGGGGCACCGGATTACGGAAAACTGGCGTTGGCCTGTCGGTATCACGCGGAAGTGGATATTGTTCACAAGGTGCCTGCCAGTTGTTTTCGGCCCAAACCCAAGGTGAATAGTTGTATTGTGCGATTGCGAAACAGAAAAGAGCCTTTGTTTCCGGGTGTAGATGGCGACTTTCTGATGGATATTATTGGAACGGCATTCAGCCAAAGACGTAAAACGCTGAGGAATTCTCTTTCCAAAGCGGGACGTTTAGACTTCACAACGGAGAAGGTGCTGGATGCGATGGCTACGGCTGAAGTAGACCCTTCCCGTCGTCCGCAAACCTTGGAGCTGGAAGAGTTTGCGAATATTGCGAAGGCATTGAAATCTTCGTGATAGTGCTGTTCTAGTACAATTTTGTATTGAGTTTTTTCTCTATTTAGTATATTATCCATTCCATCTGTGTAGTGTCATCTATTTCTAACCTGGGCAGGGCTGTATGCAACGAAGTACCCAATCTATGCGTCCATTTTTCGAAGATGAGCGTTCCATTCTGGAAGAGTTCTATTCTATAAAGAAGGAATATAATTCTTTAAAGAAGTCCGATCCTGCTCATACGGCACGGCGCGATGAATTGCGGGCCCGGTATCAGGAGCTGGATGCGCACTATGGCACGTTATTTGAGAAAAGGGTGGAGCAGTTCAATGCGTTGATGACGGCACAGGAGTCGGATGTTCCTGATGATTTTGARYTGTCWATGGAAGGCGCACCGGATGSWMYKSKRWYWGMTSWTGMSRTYWSKSRWGMMMAWAYMSAWRTMGKYSYSGATGAAATCTGGAGTGACAATTCCGATCATGTGGATGTTGTAGACTTCCCCGATGCGATTTTCGATGGGGATGATGAGAGCGCTTTAACCGATATCGAGATATCTACTCCAGCTTCTGTAGTAGAGACTGGCCCTATTCCTGAGAACATGATGCTGGTGCCCATTGAGCGGGGCCTGGTACCGATTGGCGCGGATGACACCTTGCCCATTTCGTCGGGTATTCTTGAGTTGGCGCATACCGTGTCGTGTCCATATTGCGCTGAACAAATTAAGCCTGATGCGCGAAAGTGTCGTCATTGTGATGAGTGGTTGAAACGCAGTGAGGACAAAGCCCGTTTTAATTTTGATGCGATCAAGCACCCGCAGCTAAAAGATGTTCAGGTTAATGGTTCCATCGGCGTGCTTTGGAAAATTTCTGGCGCATTGTTGGGAACAGTTGGTGCAGGCGGAATTGCCACATTACAATTTGGTGTTGGCTTACCCATCTTGGAGTCTTACTTTTCTGAATCATTATTATCCTTTTTGACTACCGGAACGAATGGCGCGGTGCTGGGTGGAGTCTTAGGTCTTTTAGGGATCGCCAGCCTGGGTATTGGGAAATTGCTCTCTGTACCTAAACGGAGTCCTCTTCCGGTGTATGAATTAGCACGGTTGGGYTGTATCGAAGAACTYATCATGGCGTTCAGTGCGGGAAAAGATGTGGCSGARTCGGATGCRCAGGGTTGTACRTCACTCCATGCTGCYGTGCTGGGTCGYCAACAYGCTACGGTATCGTATTTGGTTTCGGTAGGGGCTGATGTGGAAGCCCGGACACGTAAAGGCGAGACGCCGCTGCAGTTGGCGGTAATGAACGAAGATGTGGACATGATTGATTATTTTGTAGGGCATGGTGCGAATGTACATGTGACGAATCAGCGGGGTTCGACGCTGCTGCAGGTATCGGCGTGGCTGGGGAATAATGAGCTGGTTCGACGTTTTCGGGATCTGGGTCTGGATGTGAATAATTCCGGTAAATCGGGGTATACACCGCTTCATTTTGCGGCGCAAGGCGGGCACTTGGAGACCGTTCGATATTTACTTGTTATGGGAGTGGATCCCGATGCGAGCAGTGCCAAAGGCCATACGCCCATGTATGCTGCTGCCAAGAACGGTCATGTGCCCGTGTGCCGTCTACTGATGGAATCCGGGGCAAGTGCTGAGTTTGATGATGGTGCAGCTGGTCCGAGTCCGTTAAAGATTGCACGAGATAATCGACGGGAAGAGGTAGTCTCGTTCCTGGAAGAAGTGGGGGCGGAGACCTGAGTCGTTCTTCAGGGCCGTGCGTGTTTGGATATTGCTGGGTCGCTGGGTTAGAATACGATTTTAACGAGTGATACGGTTGAATAGGAGAGCGACGCCGCTATGATTGCACAAGAACTTTTAGATTTACTGGTATGTCCCGAAAACAAGACTTCGGTGGCGGTAGCGGATGACACGTTGGTAGAAAAAATCAATGCTTCTATTAAAGCTGGCGAGGTAAAGAACCGGGGCGGCGAGACCGTAGACGATAAAATTGACGGGGGATTGGTACGGGAGGATAAAGCGTATTTGTATCCTGTGCGCGATGATATCCCGATCATGTTAATTGATGAAGCGATTCCGCTGGATGCGTTTAAATAGAGATTGAMYRWGTAGARATTTTRTAWCGGGCGGCTGCCATGKGYRGTCGCCCGTTTTTTCTTAGAAATGCCGGGTGGTGCCGTACCATTTACTGCCGCCATGATCCATGTGCAGCACAGGCAACCCGGCGAGCCTTATTTCTTCGCTAAAGTGTTCGCGCATGTCTATGCTGAACTGCCAGTCGGCTCCTTCGAAGTGGTCCACCTCGTAGTATTTTACTTTATCGAAGCAGGATCGTTTTACGACCTGGCAGAAACCAATGGGTACGCCTTCCATTTCCCGGTAGCGAAATTCTCCTTCGGTTTTCAGTAAATCATCCCACGCCGTCCAGGGTTGGATGTTACCCAGGAGGATTTGGGCTGTGGTTTCCCGGCTCAGGAGCTTACGACCGTCGGGTACAATAAAATCTGCATTGTCGGTGTGTTCCAGCACGCGTTGGAAAAAGTTTGGAGGGAGCAACGTGTCGCCGTCAAGCAGGACGACCCATTCGCCGGATGCTTTCTCCAGCGTCTCGTTGATGATGAAGCCTTTGGCGCGGGCTTTGTCTTCGGTGAAGGTGGAGCGATGGATGGTGAGGTCGGGGTGGGCGGCTTCCATGCTGTCCAGTACGTCGTCGGTAGCATCTACGCCGGGGACGTAGGCCACAATGTATTCAATGTCGCTGATGTGGATGCCTTGCTGATRGGCTACGGATTGGATGACGGCCTGGAGTCGYCGKGCATAGCGCACRCAWACSGTGATGATGGTAAATTTTAMYTKTTTGGGCACGGGTGGATTCTTAATGGATTCGTTCCAGACAGTGACATTCTGGGTGACAAGCGAGTTGTCGATGTTCCATAAGCTGATGCGGGGTTGGAGGCGATCTCCAAGACGGAGGGGGGCATAGTAGCGGCCTTCAAAGGAGACGGGTTCCACAGGCTTGCCGTCCCGGAGCAATACATAACGACCATCGGATTCCACATGGAGGGTGAACGTGTGGTTATATCCTTCCATGGGGGCGACGAGTTTGCAGTCGCGGCCCAGACTGAATCCGGCGTATTGGGCGATGCCGCCGCCCATGACGACGGAGAGGGTGAAGGGAGGATCAAGGGTGGCCAGGGGTGTACTGACTTTTTCTGAGTTGGTAAAGCCGAACCAGCGTACGCCGCCAGGGAGTTGGTGACTCCATTGACCTTCGGTTTCATAATTGAAAGAATCGATCTGACCATCTGCAGGAATATTGACCAGGATATCATTTGCCTTGGCGGCCAGTTCTATGCGGGTTTCGGGACGGTGCAGTCGTTCTTTGTCCAGCGAGTCGTAGTGGGCAGCTTTATGACGGGCAAACTGCATGGGATCCATAGCGACATCTCCGTCCAGGCTTGTGACCTTGAGTCCGGGCATGGCATTTTTGAATGTTGGTGGGGCATGGTCGCACAAGTGACGCATACGGCACAGACCGCATTGTGATCCCAGTTCGCGCACCATATCACTGGTACGTTCTTTCATGAAGGCTTCGGCGGCACTTTCCGTTTCCGGCATGACCTTTGGGATGGCGCGGGTGATGCGAAGGTGACGGGTAAGTTTATGCCACGCCACGACGCGGGCACGGGTCCAGGGGCGATCCAGCAGCCAGGGCAGGAGGCGTTGGTCGATGGGGTCGTCGAAGAAGGTGTACTTCGCCTGGTACATGAGTAGAATTTTTCCAGCAATAATCGGGGAGGTATCCAGGAGGCGTTCCGCCCATTGCAAGGATTCTTGCTGGTAGTGTTGGTGGTCTCGGGAGAACTGCTGGGAATTGACGATGCGTTGCCACTCGTCAGGCTGTACGTGACAGAAGGGGAGATTTAAGTAGGATGTCTCCATACCCGCAGCTTCCAGATCGGGTGCCAGCGTGGTCATGCGYTCCAGGGTTTCACGGCTTTCTTCAGCGTTGCTGCATGCGGGATGTTGGTTGCTTAATGGATCGTAGGCGGTGAAGTGTACGACGGTGACTCCGGCATCTTTGAATTTCTCTGTGAAGGCATCGCTTTTAATGATGTGATGGATGGGTACAGGCCAATAGACTCGAATCGTGCGCGAGGCTTTCTTGGCGGCATCCAGCCAGGTATCGAAACTGCTGCTGGGAATTTTTGGGGGTGCCAGGCAAATATCGTGAAAGGATTCCAGGGTCACACCGTGGATTTTCAAGGTTTCGGGTGTGAAGCTAGTATCTGTGCGTAATGAAGGATGAAGTTCTATTTCCTTTGCATAGTCCATTACTGCGGAAAGAATGTGTGTCGGGGTTTCGGTAAGAAGAATGTCTACTTTGTCGCATTTACACACATCGCGAAGGAGTAGGAGCCAGCGTTTCAGGTCGGGAAAGGCATAGGACTTCCCTTGACGGTTAGTGAGGGGGAGAATCCCACGCGTGGGTGCGATGCGCTCGTTATGCCGCTCCAGGGTCATAGACATCCTCTACATGTGTTTCTGGGCGCCGTACCATTGGCTGCCGCCGTGGTCCAGGTGCAGCACAGGACGCCCGCTCATACGGTATTCTTGCTTTAATTCATCCAGCATTTCCATGCCGAAGTGCATATCAGCTGTTTCAAAGTGATCTACTTCAATATAGGGGAATTTATCCAGGTACTTTGTCCGGAAGCATTGGCAGAAACCTACGGGAACGCCTTGAGTTTCCCGGTGTCGGAACTCGCCTTCGCCTTCTACTAGTTGATCCCAGCATTCCCAGGGGTTGATTTCGCCCATGAGAATYTTCGAGGTGATGTGGGGGGGGAGCAGGCGGCGGCCATCGGGGGCAATGAAGTCTTCAGTATCGGATACGGCTTCGATACGGGCGRAATAATCGGGGGGGAGGAGCGTGTCGGAATCGAGGAGCATGATCCATTCGCCGTGTACGAGTTTGGCGGATTCGTTGATGAGGAACCCTTTGGAGCGCATGTATTTTTCAGGGAAGGGGGAGCGTACGAATCGGATATTTGGAAAGGAGTGGGCAGCGCTGTCGATGAGGTCGTCGGTAGCGTCGATGCCGGGTACGTAACAGATGATTATTTCCAAAGAGGAGAGGTCGAAGTTTTCCTGATGCGCCAGATTGCGGAGCACGGCCTGGAGGCGGCGTGTGAATTTTGTACTGACAATGATAATGGAATACTTAATATGATCCAGCGACTCGTTCTCCGGGTGCTGATGTGTCCAGATTTTCAGATTGCTGGTAGTGATGCAGTTGTCGATATTCCAGGCGGACAATCGGGGTTGAAGTGCATTGCCCAAGCGGAGGGGCAGGTAGAATTCTCCTTCAAACTCGGAGGGGTGAACGAGATGTCGGTCGCGAATAAGGACGTATTGTCCCTGGGCAGTAACATGGAGAATGAAATGGTGGCGGTAGGCTTCCATGGGGCAAACGATTTTGCAGTGGCGGCCGAAGCTGAATCCGAAATAGTCTGCRATCCCKGCACCCACATCCACGCTGATGGTGAGTGGGGGTGTAAATTTTCCCAATAGGGTACTTAGTTTTTCGGAATGGGTTATGGACCACCATTTCACTCCGGCTTCCATTTTATCGAAATACGCATCTTCTACACCGTAATCGGCGGCGGTGTAGGTTTTGTCGGGGGGAGAAGATGTGACGAGTTCCAGTGCTTCCTTTGCAAGCGACTGGGAAAATGGTTTCCAATCGCGACGTTCAACATCGATAGCGTCGTAATATTTGGGTTGAAGCTGATTGAAATGAAGTGGGGATACAACATGGTCGCCTTGTATCGCCTTGGACTGTATTCCGGGCAGTGCTTTTTTTATGGTGGAAGTGTGTGTGTCGCAGATGGTGCGCAAGGCGCATTGAGCACATTCGGTACCCAAGGTATTCGTGCGTTTCGCTTCCGCTTTCTTTTGTGCTTGTTCAATGGCTGCTTTATCGGTTTCATCTGGGAGGCGATTGAATATATCGAAGCGGATGGTGAGGCGGCGGTAGAGTCGGCCCATCATGTGCAGGTAGCCATTACGGAGGAGAAGCGGCAGCATGAGTGTGTCGACCACTTCTTTGTGCAATGTATTTTGGGAGAGCAGCGAACGGGACAGAATACTGTTGGTCAAAAGGGATCGATGCCACATTTTCTTAGTCATGTCCCAGACGGCGGGTATGTAGTCGTTGTGGTCGATGTTGAGTTGGGGATCGTTCAGGGTATTCTGCCAGCTTGATTCGGAGAGGAAACAGAATGGGGCGTGAAGGAAACCCGCTTCGATGTCGTGTTTCTCCAATTCAACGATGGCTTTCTCTGCCCATTGAAGATGGCGCGGTGCATCTTGGGCTGTCACGTCATGGGTGGGATTGACGAGTGGGTCGGTAATAGCGAATCGTACGAGTACAACTCCGCCAGAATCGGCCAGTTCACGAGCCCATTTTTCGGGATCAGATTGAGTAGGAAACGGCAGCGGGAGTTGGAGACGAATCGGTACGTCGGCTTCCCGACAGACCGTTAGCCAGGAGGATAAGTGAGGAGCGTCACAGGAGACAGGGGTGAGCAGTACATCCCATAGGCCTTCTATTTTGAGCTGTTTCAGATCCGGCGGCGGGGCATCGGCATCCGTGCGCAATGAAAGGGCAAGTCCCATTTCTTTTGTGGACGGCAGTAAGGATTGAAGGGAAGCCACCTGCGTTCCGAGAGCCAGATAGTCTGCTTTTTCCGCATTGAGCACTAATCTGTTGTAGCGAAGCATCCGCTTTATATCGTGGGGTGGAATGGCTGCGCCGCTATGGGTTTGACCCAGCACCAGCCCTCGACACGATGATATACGATGTTCTTGTGATACTAATTTTGATGTCACGCTTGCTCTCCCCTTCCTATAGTAGGGCAAAAGAGGGGGCGTAATTCAATATTTCTGCACA
>NVWG01000067.1 GCA_002746185.1 Candidatus Hydrogenedentota bacterium | reverse complement strand
AGTAAGGGCAGTAATCCAAGACCTGTTGTAACTGCTGTCATTAAGACTGGACGCACACGTAGGCACGCTCCTTCAATGGAGGCTTTACTCACGGACATACCATCGCGAACGAGTTGGTTCATGTAGGTTACAAGAACCATTCCATTTTCCAGCGCAATACCAAATAGTGCGATGAACCCAACCGAAGAAGGTACTGATAAATTCTGACCCGTCAACCACAATCCGACGATTCCGCCAACCAAAGCCAGTGGAATATTCAGAATGATCAGTAGAGAGTTCTTGATCGAATTGAAATTGCTGAACAGAAGAACGAATACAAGCAAGAGTGTCACAGGAACGACAACTGCGAGTCGTTTGTTCGCTTCCTGCTGAAGCCTGAATTGTCCGCCCCAGGTGACAAAGTAGCCTGTCGGCAGCGTCACTTCAGCATCAATCATTGCCTGGGCATCTTCTACAAAAGTACCGATATCGCGTCCAACGACGTTGCATTGAATCGTGATAAAGCGTTGATTTTTCTCTCGTGTAATCTGTCTGGGTCCTACGATTTCATCGATGGATGCCAGCTCACTCAATGGAACCTGTATTCCATCTGGAGACTTAATGAGGATATTTCGTATGGCCTCTATACTATCGCGGTATTCTGGAGCGAATCGAACGAGAATGTCATAACGCTGAATCCCTTCGAATATTTGGCCTGCGGTCTGTCCGCCAATGGATGCGGAAATAACTTGTTGAACGTCTTGGACGTTCATTCCGTAACGCGCGATGGCTTCACGTCTGATTTTGATGACGAGCTGGGGTGTACCGCTAACTTGATCGACTTGCACATCGGCAGCGCCTTCAACTTCGCGAACCACATCGGCTATCATATCGGCGGTGGCCTTGAGTTCGTCTAAATCGCCGCCGAACAGCTTAATGGCCAACTCTGCGCGAACGCCTTCGAGTAATTCATCAACAGCCATCTTTATCGGCTGCGTGAAGTTTGTAACGACTCCGGGAATCTCGCCAAGAGCTTCACGAATGACTACTTCAAGATCCTTTTGATTAGTGGCTGAAGTCCATTCCGAACGGTCTTTCATAACGATATACATTTCGGCTGAGTTTACAGGGTCTGCATGGGCTCCCACTTCGCCGCGACCAATGCGTGTCACGACTTGCACAACTTCAGGAACGCTCATCAGGCGGCGTTCGGCAACCATCGTTGTTTCGGTGCTTTGCCGCAGCGAAATTGACGGTGCCATGGTCAGTCGAACCACGAGTGTACCTTCTTGAAGTGTAGGGGTAAATTCAGAACCCAGTTTTGGGAAGATAAACATGCCTATACCGAGCAGTACGACAACCAGGAGTACCGCAAGAATCCGTGCTTTTACGAAAAGTTCGACGAGTGGTTTGTAGAGATAAATAAGAATGCGCAATACGAAGAACTCTTTTGCATTCTTTTTCTTTGGCTTGCTCAACAGGAATGAACTAATCATGGGAGCAATGGCCAGAGCGTAAATTAAAGAACCCGCCATTGCCAGTGACACGGTGTAGGCCAGGGGGCGGAATGTTTTTCCTTCGACTCCTTGCAATGTAAATAGCGGAAGGAATACGACGATGATTATGATTATCGCGAAGGTGATCGGTTGTCCCACTTCGAGACAGGCTCGACGAATGGTGTGAATTTTTGATTCGTCTTCCTTTGATTCTCGCAACAGCCGATCCGCATTTTCTACGACTACGACGGTGGCATCTACCATCATTCCTATAGCAATCGCGAGTCCACCGAGCGACATAAGGTTGGCTGAAATCTCAAAGTACCACATGGCTATACAGGCAAACAGGACGGAGAAGGGAATCGACAACGCGACCACTATACTTGGGCGAAATCCTCCCATGAATACGAACAAGACGATTGTTACTAGTATTATCCCTTGAACCAGGGCATCGGTTACCGTTTTAACACAAGCCTCAACGAGAGTCTTTTGATCGTAATATGGTTGTATCGTTACGCCTTCAGGGAGTGATTTATTGATTTCTGCGAGGCGATCTTCGACGTCGGTGATTACCGTCGATGAGTTCGTTCCGAAAAGCTTGATTACCATTCCGGACACAACTTCACCCGTTCCGTTGCGCGTTTGAACACCGCGGCGAATCGCACCGCCGATTTTTACCTCTGCGACATCACGAATATATACCGCAGTGCCGTCGAATGACTTTACCACTATGTCTTCGATGTCTTCGATTGACGTTGCGAATCCAATGGAACGAACTACGTATTCTTCTGCATTTTTCTCGATGTACTGCGCGCCCACGTTGAGGTTATTGGCCTTTACGGTCTCAATTAATTCTGATATGGATACGTCGTATCGGAGCAGTGCATCTGGTTTTACGACGACATGATACTGCTTCTCATAGCCGCCGATTCCCAATACTTCGGTCACACCGGTGACGGTTTGCAGATTGAATTTCACCAACCAATCCTGCATTCCGCGTAGCTCTTCAGCGGAGTATTGCCCTGTTTCGTCTTCCAGGTAATAAAATAGAATGAGGCCCATTCCTGTTGATATGGGCCCCATACCTGGTTCACCGAAGCCATCTGGGATCTGTTCCCGTGCTTCTTGCAGACGCTCGCCCACTAATTGACGAGAGAAATAAATATCCATTCCTTCTTCGAAATAGACATTTACGACAGACAGACCAAAGTTTGAAACCGAGCGGATATTTACCACACCGGGCAGGCCGTTCATGGATGCTTCGACCGGATAGGTCACGAACTTTTCAATCTCTTCCGGGGCAAGCCCGTCGGTGACCGTAAATATTTGAACCAGGTTTGGTGAAACATCGGGAAAGGCATCAACGGGTAATTGCCGATATCCGTAAATACCAGCAGCCATTACCATCAGTGCAAACATTGCCATTAGCAGGCGATTTTTTAATGAGAAATCTATAAGTTTTTCGATCATGTGAAATTATCCTTAATAGTCTAGTGGTTGTGTCCGCCGTCAGCAAATGCGGCCTTACCCAGTTCTGCTTTCAGATAGAAACCACCGGTAGCGACGTAGTGCTGTCCCGCTTCCAAACCGGACAGAATCTCCGCGCCTTGCATGTCCACTCGGCCAAGGGTAATATCAACGGCTTTGAACCCTTCTGCATCGCGAATAAATACTCTGGTTTCTCCGTCAATGGTCAGCAGTGCGGTTTTCGGAACCTTAATTGGTACGGTCATTTCATCGACAGCGACTTTTGCCGTGATGAACATGCCGGGACGCCATAGCGACTGATTTGTAGGCAGCACTATTCGCGCCAGCGATGTTCGTGTCTCCTCACCGACAATAGGTCCAATGTAGGATATGATTCCTTCTGTGTCAGGGATAGCGGTTTCGGAAGCGATAATGACTTTTTGGCCTTTACGAATTGACAGCAAATCTTTCGAATAGACACTGAGGTCCACCCAAACCGTAGAGAGGTCGGCAACCGAAAATATTTGGCTTTCTGCATCAATTGCTTCACCCAGTGTGATATGTTTTTCGATAACGGTTCCCGTGAAGGGAGCACGAACTTCAAATCGCGTGAGTTGTGTGTTCGATTCATTTTCTAACTTATGAATTGTTTCAATTGATAACCCTAATGCATACAGGCGCTGTTCTGAGGCTCGTAAATCTATTCGTCCTTTTTCGAGGGCATTCCGCGCTATGAGAAAATCCTGTTCCGCAGAAATTTTGTCTTTCCATAGCTGTTTCTCGCGTTTATAGGTCACCTCGAGCAGTTCCAACTGTGCGTGTGAAGCCAGGTGTTCGGCTTTGGTTTCGGCCAACTCCCGACTCGCCAATATCGCCATGACGTCTCCTTTTTTGACGATATCTCCCAGGTGGGCAGTGACTTCCTTGACAACGCCAGCGATGTTAGGAACGACGTGGGCCAGTTTGTCTTCATTTAGGCGAACCTCGCCTGGAAAACTTGCGTGAAATTCAAGTAAACCGGGACCAGCAACTTCGATAGAAATATTGAGTTCTAACAAATCCTTGTCGGACAGTCTCAATGATTCGTCGTGATCTTCATCATCACCATGCCCGTGCCCGTCGTCTTCAGCTTCTTCATTATGTCCATGCCCGTCGTCATTACCATGCTTGTCAGATTCCTCAGACTCGTCGTGGGCATGATCCTCGTCGTGTGACGTCGCCGCTTTTTCTTCAGCATGATCATGGTCATGATCGTCTTGACTAAACGTTGCCTGTGAAATAAATAGCACCGTTCCAAGAATCCCGAACGACAGTGCCGCCATGTAAAATTTTTTGCGTATATTCATTCTTACACTCCTAATTAGCTATGCCAGCCGCATTCGGCATGGCAGAGATATCAATTCCAGCTAAACGTTCCAATATGATTCGATCTTGGTGAAAAAAAACCAGCGCATTTAGGTATTGAACGCGCGCATCAACAAGCGTACGTTGCGCGTCCAGAACCTCAAGATAACCGAATTTTCCTGCGATGTACCCTTTGTTGATGTCGTTATAAGCGCTAGTCGCTTTCGGCAGCACTTCGGTTTTCAAACCTGCCATTTCGTTCTCGGATGCTTTCAGACTCTCATATATCGAATCGATTTGAGATCGAATTCTCGTTTCAGCAGCCCGTCCCATGGCACCGGCTTTTAGAACTTGATATTCTGATTCGCGAATGCGGCCTTTATTTCGATTGAATATTTTTAAGGGCACTGAGAATTCCAGGACGAACGTATCTTCGCGCGAACCGCTAAAGCCCGATCTCCCGTTTCCGATAAACTGAGGATTCGCTCCCAAGTCAAAGTTGCTTGTACTGCGTGAATTCAGGCTTCGGGCTCGATAACCAACGGTGACTCCTAAATCAGGTCTTCGTTGAGCTTTCTCAAGAACAACAAGAGAATCCAATCGGTTTAGTTCCGATGTCCAGAATCGAAGATCCGGATTATTAGTGACAATAGCTTTGAGTTCGTTAGCCGATTTCGTTGGAACCACGGCATCAAGCGCGCCAAGGGCATGGGAGAACTGCGGATTTTCCGAGCCCCAACTTGCCGCAAGCAGAATTCGAGCTGCATCAAGTGTACGTTGTTCACGTTCAAACGCAATGCGTGCCTGACTCACTTGTACATCGGATCGTTTTTCTTCGATTGGGGAGACTTGCCCTGCTGTAACGCGAGCAGATATGGCTTTCGCAATATCTGTAGTCAGCAGTAACGTTTCTTCAGCGAGCTGAAGGCGGTCTTGCGCCCCGAGGACCATGGTAAACAAAATCGCTGTTTCAGCCAGCACATCGGCTCGTGCGATTTCGTATTCACGATGAAATACGTCACCTTCGAGTTCTGCGGATCGTATACGTTTTAGTCGTTTACCACCCAGTTCAACGAGCTGCGAGATACTAAGCGTGTATTCGGCATCGCTAAGGCCTGGTGAACCGCCGTCTTCCACTTCTCTGTCATCGCCAAATGTTGAAATCGAATCTGGGCCGTCGGTCAGGCGTATTTCTTCAATTTCGAAGGACAATTCCGGGTTTGGACGATAGCTTGCCTGCAGTCGCCTAGCTTCAGCAATGCGCGAATCCCACTCGAATGTGGACAGATCCGGACTCTGTCGTAGAGTCAATTCAAGCGCGTCAGTCAGTGTCAATGCTCCCTTGGGTTCACTATCTTGCCCCAGGGATGAAATTGAAAATGTAGAACAAAAAATGACAATACCGATTAGTAATCTATGCTTCGTCATTAAATGTTCCTGATCGCGCAAAAAGGTAACATGATTTTTCATACTATTGTCCCTTTCAAGGAAGGTAATCAAGAGAGGTTAAGCCCAGCGGAACACAATTCGGGCTTACGGGTGGTGAAGGAATGTACGGCTGACTAGATTAGCAGAAGGGTACTGCCGAAACCTGTGCTATCGATATCTCTTTGTAAAGACGAATATAAACGAAGGGTAGGAACTTTTCGATTCGGTGTGACTAAACTATCGTTTTCGGAAAATACATACGTTTGATACGTTAAAGGCGCAATGGTTGTGACTCTGATATTTACTTTGGATTCAATCGATTGTATTGCTACATCCTGACAATTACCACAATGATCTCCAGATGGTACTGGCGAAGCAGGATTAGAGGTCGTGCCTTTTTCATCATGAGCTTCGCTGTTCGCGATGGATCCACATAGACCAATTATTGATTGCTCTATTGCAACATGTCCATCAGTACCGAAACATAAAACACGATTGGGAATCGTGCCCCCCCCCGATGCAATATATAGTGCGATAGCGATTATCGATATAACACGTAATAACATATAGAAATCAGCCTAATTTTTCTGGGAATTCTTTACCAAAGGTACCATAGCAAGGAATTGTAAACAACCCTACGTCAGTCATTCTAACACATTTATCGAGCTTTTAGTTCCATCTCCGATTTATATGCTCCATCCTGAGTGACTATTATCTAAACAATATTACAAATAAAATATCAGGTTCTTTATGAATGTGGCTACTTTTTACTCTCTTTTGTAAGGGAGCAACTTGGTTTCGTTATCGAGAAAAATGTCGTGAACACTCTTTATGAGAATCCGCCAAATTATGCCTCTGGGAACTACATGTTTTGGTATTCGATTCAGGATTAAGCAGCTAGGACGAAATAATATCGTCTTCATTTCAGATAGAATTCACCGTCCAGGAATAAACAATCAAAGCTGGCTAGTCTTATAGAACTATTCAAAATGAGTGCCCTTTACCTCGACCAAGCGCGATGGGCATGCCCGGATATGCGATTCTCTATGGGGCATTGTTCGTTCCTTTTGTTGAGACATTGAAAATGATAGAATTGGTTCTGGATGCGGTTTTCTTAATTAAGCTGGTATTTTGACGTAAATTTTATTTGGTGTGCAGGATTTTCCCATCGGTGATTCGATTCGAAAATGCTAAGCATTGAGTTCGTATGTAAGTCCTTTTCCATTAACAAAACTGAAGGTGTTTACCATGAATTTTACATTGACCGATGAACAAGAGAAATTGAAAAACGAGTTCGATACTTTTTTTGAAACGGAAATGAAGGATGCGCCTGGAAAGTTTCTGAAGAACACGCTTGAAGCAACGTATTGTTCGGATGAATGCTTCGCGTTTCATAACAGTATGCAGAGAAAGATCGCGAAGAAGGGGTGGCTGACCATGGCTTGGCCCAAAGAGTATGGTGGTCAGGATGCCCCTATCATCGATCAGCTCCTCTTTAATGAATCGCTGGCGCATTACAGTTCCCCGGGCATCGACATTTTCGGAATGAAAATGTTTGCCCCAGCGGTAATGTTATTTGCGTCGGATGAACAGAAAGCACGTATCCTTCCTCCCATCGCCAATGGCGAAGTTTCCTATTGTCAGGGCTGGAGTGAACCTAACGCTGGTTCTGATCTTGCCTCTCTTAAAACGTCTGCTGTTAAGGATGGTGAATATTACGTAATAAACGGTCAGAAAATTTGGACCACCGGCGCGCATCGCGCGGATCACATGTTCTTGCTGGCTCGAACGGATCCCAGCGAGAAGCGTGGTCGGGGATTGTCGGTTTTCAATGTGGAAGATATGCGCGCGCCGGGCATTGAAGTACGCCCCATTCAATACATGAATGGCGGTCACATGTATAACGAAGTATATTTCACCGATGTTCGTATTCATGAGAGCAATCTTATCGGTAAGGAAAATGACGGTTGGGCACAGACACGCGCTACGATGAATTTCGAGCGTTCGGGCGTGGGCGTATTTGTCAGTGTGAAGCATTCTTTAGGCGAACTTGTTGAGTATGCAAAGACGACGATTCGCGATGGTAAACCCATTATCGAAGACCCCATTGTTCGACAGAAGATTGCGAAGCTCTATATTGACGTGGAGATAGGGCGGGCGTTGGCGTATCGATGTGCCTGGGAGCAGCAAAAAGGAAATATGATTGTATCAACTACCATGGCTTCCGAATCGAAAGTGTTCGGCAGTGAATTGGCTCAGCGTCTATCTTATTTCGCGACGGAAATTATGGGGCTTCATGGGCAGCTTGAAACCTGCGCCTGGTCGCCTATGGACGGCAATATGATTGATTCGTATACATGGTGTATGGGCAGTAACATTGCAGCCGGCACCTCGGAAATTCAACGTAATCTCATCGCATGGGTTGGCCTCGGTCTTCCCCGCTTTAACTAGAAGGAACACAATCATGGATCTCGATTTTACTTCGGAACAAGACATGCTCCGCGATTCAGCGGCAAAATTTCTTGCAAACGAATTCAATTTTGAAATGTTACGAGGGTTGGAAGAAAGCGACGCTGGGTATTCTCCGGAACTGTGGAATCACATGGCTGAACTGGGTTGGTTGGGACTTCCTTTCCCGGAAGAGGTTGGCGGTTTTGGCGGTACATTTATGGATCTGGCTATCATTCAAGAGGAAATTGGGAAGGCGTTACTTCCCAGCCCTTATTTCTCGACGATTGTACTGTGCGGCACCTTGATTCTTGAGGGCGGCTCGGATGATCAAAAGACCAATCTCATTGAGCATATTTCTGGCGGTGAATTAATTATGGCATTGGCTCAGTATGAAGAGGATGGGAGTTATCGTGAAACGGGGATTACCATGGCCGCTACGCAATCGGGCGATGGCTATGAATTGAGCGGCACCAAGCTTTTTGTGATGGATGCAAACATTGCACAGAAGCTCATCGTTGCAGCACGAACACCGGATGGCGATGTGACTTTGTTTATCGTGGATGCCGATGCGCAAGGCGTATCCATTGAGAAACTTCCAACGGTGGGTAAAGATAATACATGCGCCGTTACCTTTGCGAAGGTAGGCGTCTCCGGGTCTGATGTGCTGGGTGCGGTAGGCGGCGGATGGGCATTGCTTGAATCGATGCGCGCCAAGGGTGCAGTTGCCAAAGCGGCGGAAATGGTGGGTGGATGCAAAACGAGTATTACCATGTCCGTTGAATATGCAAAAGAGCGCGAACAATATGGCAAGCCTATTGGCGGCAATCAGGCTATTCAACATTATCTATCCAACATGCTGCTTGGATACGATTCGGCACACAGCTATCTTTACAAAGTGGTTTCGATGATCGATGACGGCGCGAATGTTGAAAAGGAAGCCGCTATCATGAAGGCGTGTGTAAATGAGAGCTTCAAATTCATTACCGAACGGTCCGTTCAGATCCATGGCGGAGTAGGTACATCCCGTGAACACAACATCGGATTATTCTATCGTCGCGCCAAGTCATGGGAGACGGTTTGCGGCAACTCAGATATGCTTTATGATCAGATAGTTGAAAACCTGGCGAATGCATATAGTTGAGATTTGGATGTACATCGTTTCAAGAGTGGCGTTGTAAATTCTCAGATGGAGCGGATCGAATTCGATTGACGAATCGGGGCTGTAAACTTTTATTTCGTCGTGCTGATCTGATTCAACGACGTGTACGTATACGACGTGGCATTCCCATGATAATCCGTCATCTGGAAAAGCGTTTCGGGCCATGGGCATCTTGGGCTATTGAAAAAGTCCATCGTTGAACAGAAAATCTACGGAACCCTCATGCACAAAATTCTTTATCCCAGAATCCCATTGTCGATCAAAGCCCTGTAGGGGCGACACTATTCCAGCCCAGGGCAACGCCATGGGTTCCCATGCCCAGAAAAATTCTAGCCCTGTAAGGGCGTTCTAAAGCATTTTCACTCTGGGCACGCCATTTTTCAACAGCCCCGTCTCGCCCATGTATGGGCTAAAAGCCCATGAATACCCTGTTGCGGTGTCTCGCCCATATATCATAACCCGTAGGGGCGGTTCGCGAACCGCCCATCCATCTGCAGGTGCCGCCAATGACACAGATTAACCCGACAACATACCAATGCGAGGAGCATAGCAACACAGCAGTCTGGTCACTCCTGCAACCGCAAATCAAGAGGGTGGAATGCTTTGCCTTGATCGGTTGCCCCATTCACATCGCCCGCAGAAACAGGTGAGGCGAAAAGAGGTGGTCTGCGGTTTATAAAACGCTACTTATAGCCCATACAACTCCCCGTACTTCCTCTCCAGGTAATTGAGATACGGTCGTGAAGTCGGCTCATTCCCCGAGGTGTCTCGAACTATCGCATCGGCTGTTTTGCGTCGCCCTACTTCATGGATGTTCTTACGCAGCCATTTCAGGATATGCGAAAAATCGCCTTGGCCCACCTGAATCCACAGGTCCGGGTTGTCCTGTTCCATCTTCTCAAAAAGCTGCGCGGCATAGAGATTCCCCAGCGCGTAGGTGGGGAAATAACCAATAGAACCATGGGACCAGTGAATGTCCTGCAGGCATCCTTGGGTATCATCCGGCACGTCCAGCCCAAGATAATCGTTCATCTTGGCGTTCCACACCTCGGGGATATCCGCCACGGTAATATCGCCCTCGATGAGCGCTAACTCGATTTCAAATCGGATGATTACATGCAGGTTGTAGGTACACTCGTCGGCTTCCACACGAATCAGGGACGGTTCCACTTTATTGATGGCACGATAAATGTCGTCCACGCTAGTGTCATCCATCTGTCCGTTATAATGCTGTTTAAATTGCGTTTCGTAATGCTGCCAGAAAGGTTTACTCCGACCAATCATGTTCTCCCACATGCGCGACTGGCTCTCGTGAATACCCAGCGAGGCCGCCTCCGCCARCACSGTRCGTTGRTCACTCTCCAGAAARCCCTGCTCATACARCGCGTGGCCCCCTTCGTGAATCGATCCGGTCAAACAGGAAAACAATTCTCTTGGATGAATACGTGTTGTAATWCGCACRTCYTTCAAATCGAAGTTGGTCGTAAATGGATGTATGGAGCGATCCTGCCGTCCCGCGTCGAAGTCATACCCCATGTCCCGAAGTACCACCAGCGAAAAATCCCACTGCGCCTGATCATCCCATTCCTGATCGACCCACTTTGTATCCGGCTGGTTCGGTGAATTCATAATTTGTTCTACCAACGCGCTCTGTTCCTGAGCCAATTCCTGAAAGATGGGTTGAATCTGTTCCGCCGTCATGCCCCGCTCGTAATCCGACAGCAGCGCGTTATAGGGCGTACCTTCATAGCCATAGTAGTCCGCTTTCTGTCGCAGCAATTCCACCACTTTCTCCAGATGCGGCTGAAAATGATTGAAATCGGACTGTTCCCGGGCAGGAATCCAGGCCTGAAACGCCTTGTTCTGTTCTTCGGAGAACATCTCGACAAATGATTCCGGCAATTTCGTGGCTCGGCCATAATCGTATTGCGTCTCACGCACGATAGCCGCGTCGTCTTCCGACAACCCGTCATCATCGCCCAGCCGTTTCAGGGCTTCCCCAATCTCGGGACGAGTAAACATGCGGTGCGCCATGGTGGACAATGTCGCCAATTGACGACCTCGCGCCGGGGCGGCTTTGGGCGGCATATACACTTCCTGATCCCAATGGAGCAGCGAAATCGATCCATTCACATCAATACATTTGCCCAGCTCTTCTTTCAATTCATCTATGGTCATGGGATACCTACTGCTCCAGTTATTTCATTACTGTCATTTTGAATTTCTTTTTGTCCCCGTTTTCCTCGATGGCCTTATTCAAATCGAGGATATACGAAGCAGATTTTTTTTGTTCATTGGCATGACGCGTTTCCGCCGTCAACATGAGTGCCACGATAAGCAGCACAATGACTCCCCCTTGCAGCAATGCCATGATACTGTCCAAACCGCTGTCGCTGTTACGGAGCAAAATGCCGGACGTGCCCAGGGCAATACACATCATGTAAATAAACAGTACGGCCTTGCGTTGGGAAAATCCAAACCACACGAGACGATGGGACAGGTGATCGGGGGCGCAATGCTCGATCACATCTCTCAGGGTACGGGTCTCGCCTTTAATGATCCGCATGATGATAATGTAGGCGAAATCGAAAATGGGCACGCCCAGAATAAGTATAGGAATGGTAGCCGCGATAACCCGATTTTCTGTCCATTCCCCCATGACCCCCAGCGCCGACAAGACAAATCCCAGAAAAAAACTGCCCGAATCGCCCATGAAAACCTTCGCCGGCTTGAAGTTATACAACAAAAATCCCAGATTGGATCCGATGAGTCCCGAAGCCAATAATCCGAACCACGACAGGCTCGTTTCCGTTCCGGCGAGGAAATACGACTCCACCGCGATGATGAGATACATGACCGAAACGATGACCGCCACACCTGCCGCCAAACCGTCCATGTTATCGATACCGTTGAACGCACTGGTCACCCCTACGATCCAGAAAAGAGTGAACGCCAGGTCAAGAGGATAGTATTGAAATATTTTAAGCTGTACACCGAATTGCGACATGATGATGGTCGCCACAACCAACGCGCCAAATTTAATCACCGCCGGTACACCGCCCCGGAAATCGTCAATAGCTCCCACTACCAGACAAATGAACGATCCCAACAGCACGCCTTTCATGGGGTTATCGCGATAGTCGGGCAGAAGAACTGCGATGGCGAATGCGATGAATATAACGATGCCGCCGCCCCGTGGGACGGGTGCCTTGTGGATTTTGTTAGGCTGCACTTCGTCCATCACGTTGAAGCGACGAAGTAGATTGATTCCCAAGGGCATGAGAAAGGCGGACAGTACAAATGCGATCATACCTGTGTACAAATACAGCACGGGCCATGTAGGCAGAGGATTAAACATGCTTGCCCTCTCCATCGAAAAAGCGTCGAACCGCTTCGATGATGGTATCCCTATCGCTTTCACTCAGCGTTGGATATATCGGCAACGACAATGCCCGCTCATGGGCGCGCTCCGATCCCGAATAATCCCCCCTCATAACAACCCTCTCCCCGTGTTCTTCAGCGTTGAAGTATTGATGTGCAGGCCGATGTACTGGCCGTTTCGCATCCACACCAGCCGCTTGCAGATAAGTCCCCAATGCTTCCCGACGATCCGTACCGACCACGTAACGGAAAAAGACATGATCCTTCGCATCAGGTAGATCCAAAGGCAGCCCCGCAAACGCATCTGAATAGTGTGCGGCAATACCCTTCCGCAAGTCAATAAAATCCGGTAAACGCCGCAACTGAACCCGGCCTATCGCAGCTTGCATATCTGTCATTTTAAATGCGAATCGTCGCGCATAGGTATCTCTATTATCATAATCCCGGCGATCCCGCACAAAATCCGCCAAGGCTTCGTCATCTGTCAGTACCATGCCCCCCTCGCCCGTCGTCATGAGTTTGGTGGCGTAAAAGGACGCAATGGTCACGATCCCCGATTTTCCTGTGGGGCCGCCAATCGACTGGGCGATATCTTCGATACAAGGCATACTATTTGGCAATTCCGCAGGCGCACCAAACAGGTGGGGCACAATCACACCCGCCGCAGATTCGGGAATCTCCATTAGATCCAAATTGTAATCCGCACCGATATCACACAGCGCAGGAGTCGCTCCCGCATTGATCACCGCAGTCGTCAATGCCGCGCAGGCGTATGACGGATACGCTACGGTCGTGCTTTCTTCCCAACCCAGGGCGTGCAGGGCGAGTTGCAACGCCGTCGTGCCGCTGCTCACAGCCACGCCAAATTTACGTCCTACACTCTCGGCGCACTCCGCTTCAAAGGCCTCCACCTCCGCCCCCTGAGCGATACGCCCCGATTCAAGTACACGGGCGACCGCCTTGGATTCTTCTTTCCCCAGAGTAGGCTTGCTATGGGGAATCATACGGGCAGCCCCATAAGTACTTCCAGAGATCGGGGCCCGCAATTCATGAGTAAATCTACAATGCTCAGGTCCGGTTCGTAGGCCCCGTGTAACTGAGGATATTCCGGTGATTGCCATTCCTGCAGCACCATGCCGATGCCCGCCGCTTCCACTGCATTCCTATCCAGATACGCATCCAGCGCAAACGCCCCGCTGTAATACGCATCGCCCCCCACGGCTTTAATCAGGTTCATGAGACGTTCCGTAGCTTCACCGGGCACATCCAGATCGGAGGCGTAATGTATTTTTGTATCGATACCCAGATGCTCAATATACCCGTCCAACATATATCGGTTTACCGCATTTAACGTATCCCACTCTCGGGCGTAGGTCTCCTTTAGAAAGGGACTGTACATTTCATAGAAAGGAGCTTTCGCGTATGCTTGCTCAATGGACCGCCAATGTTTCTGCTGCCAATTCCGGGAGGAGTCCACTTTTACTTCATCCAATCGCTGGCGATCTTTCGCGAATACGGGAACCGTCATCAGTTGCGCCCCTTGAGAGGATTTAATACGATTGCGGTTCTGCCATCCGTTCTTGTTGAACTGAATGTTATCGAGAACAATGAAGGYATCGCACCGGGCTATTTTTTCCATGTACCGTAGCCACGGCAGATAATGAAGTTGATGTATCCCCACCAGCATGGTCCCCACTACCCTCCCCACATTTCAATCAAATCGCAGCGGAAATCAGGATAGCACAAAGAGGTGGGTGGTTCCGGCACAGGTCCGGCATAGAATACTTTAGGAAGTACCGGACGGTTCTAGCGTATATCCGCTTCAAACCAGCGCAGTAAACCCACCATCCCCTTGGCCTGTCGCAGCATGGTAGCTTTCAACCCACGGCCCCGAAGTTTTTCTTTGGCATCTTTCCGGGACTGGGCAACRACTACGCCGCCTATGAACGACTTCTCGTCGTCCCCTTCCGCTCGAATCGCATGATACTCGTACGTCGGCATGCTTAAATCTCCTACAACATGTTCTGGCGCATAATTCGCACCTAAGCCATTCTAGCACGGTGGGACCCCATAGGGAAGTTCTATTTTGACACTACTTTACGACATGCTTCCAAAGCCCTATCCAGGCCTTGATCATCCACGTCCAGATGGAAAACGGCACGAATCCGAGTGGGCCCCATAGCCAGCACCTTAACACCTTCAGTTGCCAGCTTCTCTACCAGAGTTGGTGCATCATTCACGTCGAAAAAGACGATGTTGGTTGGATTCGACATGGGTATCTCTACGCCGGGCAACTCTTCCAAGGCATCCCGAAACGTCGCCGCATGTCGATGGTCATCTGCCAGCCGTTCCACATGGTTGTCCAGCGCATACATGGCCGCCGCTGCCAAAATCCCCGCCTGACGCATGCCGCCCCCCAGCATTTTCCGGAAACGATGCGCCCGATCCATGGTCTCTTCTGATCCCATCAGCATGGAACCCACTGGCGCACCCAGCCCCTTGGAAAAACAGAAACAGACTGTATCGGCATGCTCAGCAAATTYCTCTACCGAATGCCCCGAAGCTACCGCCGCGTTAAACAACCGCGCTCCGTCCATGTGCAGACGCACATCATTCTCCGAAGCCATCTCCCCCAGCCTCTTCAATACATCCAGCGAATAGATATTTCCTCCCCCGGCATTCGTAGTATTTTCTACGGACAAAATGGTCACTGGGGAAATATGGTGATCCGATCCACTGGCAATAAATGGAGCCACACCCTCTACCGTCAACATTCCCAAATCCCCCGGCAAGGGTCGCGTCAAGAGACCTCCCACCGCCGCCAAGTTCCCGCTCTCATACCGGAAAGGATGGGATGTTTCGTGGAGCAGCGCCGTGTCTCCCGGCTTCGTCTGAGACATAAAGGCCAGYAGATTCGCCATCGTCCCGGACGGYACAAACAGTCCCCGCTCTTTCCCCGTCAAAGCCGCACATCGCGCCTCCAACGCATTTATCGTAGGGTCTTCCGCGAAAACATCGTCCCCCACTTCCGCCTCCGCCATAGCCGCCCGCATCGCTACTGTAGGCTGTGTAAGCGTATCGCTTCGTAAATCTACTGCATCGTCTGTCATTTGCACCTCACCTTAACTGAAAGTCATAATGTCYTACGGCATAGTACACCAGCCATATCCAAAATTAAACAGAGGATACGCATAATGGAAACCAGTATGACCGATAAAATTTGCATCGTCACCGGGGCCAGCTCGGGCATCGGCATTACCACGGCAGAAGGTCTGGCAGCTCAGGGGGCAACGGTCGTAATGGCGTGCCGTGACCTGGAGAAAAGTCGTCCCGTTCAAGATCAGATTAAAGAGAATACCGGATCGAATAAGATAGACCTTCTCCAACTCGATCTGGCATCGCTGGCATCCATACGGGACTTTGCAAATAATTTCCTGGAAACCTACCCGCGACTGGATGTACTCATCAACAACGCGGCTATCATTCCTCTCTCACGACAAGAAACTCAGGATGGATTTGAGTCCCAATTCGGCGTGAACCACCTGGGCCCGTTTCTTCTAACCCATCTCCTGCTGGATCGTATAAAAGAAAGCGCGCCTTCACGCATCGTCAATGTTACCTCTATCATGCATCATCAGGGGGCTATCGATTTCGATAACCTGCAAAGCGAAAAAAAGTACGGTACCTTGGACGCGTATCGCCAATCCAAACTGGGCAACGTGCTGTTCACCTATGAACTGGCCCGTCGTCTGGAAGGAAGCGGAGTAACCGTAAACTGTCTCCACCCAGGCGTGGTCAATACCGGTATTGCCCGAAGCGTGCCGTTCTTCCTCCAGCCCCTTGTAAAGCTGGCAGGAAAATTCTTCATGCTAAGCCCCGAACAAGGCGCCGCCACCAGCCTGTATGTATCCACCTCGCCCGATCTGGACGGCATAACAGGAAAATTCTTCAACGAGAGCAAAGAAACCCGGTCATCAAAATTGAGTCAGGACGAAGACCTAGCACAACGCCTATGGGATGTCTCCGAAAACCTGACAGGCATTGCCTAGTCCATAGRCAGAGAAAGCGTGGCAGTGTTATCGTTCAACGGGGCATCGGCATCCCGCCGATAAGTGATAGCAGCGGCTTGCAGTGTAGGGGTGGTTCGCGAACCGCTCACCCTGTYGAAGCAGATCCGCAGAGCCTCCCCCTTTCGCTCGTTGTCAATCTCCAAAACTTCTTTTATCCAAGATGTCGCTGATGACACAAATAAACCAACCCTCACAAAACGGGTCATGGGCGTCTCGCCCATGATTAAGACAAATCGTGGCCAGAATGGGGTTGTTGAAAGAGTCCATCGTTGAACAGAAAATCTACGGGTCCCTCGAAACGCCCATACTCAAAATTCTTTCTCGCAGAATGACATCGTMGATCAACGCCCTGGGTACATAACCCTACCCAGCCCAAAGCCCTAAAGGGGCGTTCTAAAACGTCCCCTCGAACCGATCGGCTACTTTTTCAACAGCCCCGAGACGCCCATGCCACGAAGTATCTGTTTTACCCGTGTAAATCCGTGRMAGAAACGKAMGYRTTCCRYGYCTCAAACTTYAATTYAMKCATACAAGATCAYCCRGTAWCACCYAATAAAACCAACCCTTTYACNCACATGAACAATTTCGTACCCYATTGTTTCCCAGACTRMCCCCTCAAAGGCAGCCTGCTCCAATCTCAATTCCACACCCCATCCCTGCAACAGGGTTGACCTATACATAAGAGGTATCATACGACTGTGGTTTGTGGCACAGTCGCCCTCGGTTGTGGGTTAATTGGGTGAGGCGGGTGGTTCGCAAACCGCCCCTACGAAATTTTAATCGAATCTTTACTAGGGGGGTTATGCGGATATAATGGCGTTTACTACTCGTGCCAGATCGCTTTCGCTCAGGCCGTTATAGAAGGGAAGGCGGAGGAGTCGGTCGGTGATATCTTCGGTGACAGGGCAGTCGCCGGGTTTGCCGCCCAAGCGTTGTCCCATGTCGGACAGGTGGAGCGGCAGGTAGTGGAATACGCTGAGAATATCGTGGTCGCGCAAGGCGGCAATAAGGGATTGGCGTGATTCCAGGGACGGCATGATGAGGTAAAACATGTGGTAGGACTGTTCGCAGTCGCTGGGGATAGTAGGCAGAGCGACGTTATTTTCACCAGCCCAATCATTCAAATGTTCCCGGTAATACGTCCAGATACGTTTACGGTCGGCTTGTATGGTGTCMACGGCTTCGAGTTGRGCGTARAGRAAAGCMGCCARRATATCKGACGGTAAAAAACTGGAGCCCACATCGGTCCAGGTRTATTTATCCACCTGYCCMCKAAAAAAYTGGCTGCGATTYGTRCCTTTTTCCCGAATGACTTCGGCACGGTCGATGTATTTTGGATCGTTGATAAGGAGCGCACCGCCTTCGCCGCAGGTGACGTTTTTGGTCTCGTGAAAACTCTGCGTAGCCATGCAGCCCATGGTGCCCAAATCACGGCCTTTGTATTTTCCGAACAGGCCGTGGGCGTTGTCTTCGATGACGGGGATGCCGTGCTGATCCGCGATAGCCATGATGACATCCATGTCGCAGGCCACCCCGGCATAATGGACCACAACAATGGCCTTGGTACGGTCTGTGATCTTTTCAGCAAGAAGGGTTTCATCCAGATTCAACGTGTCCGGACGAACATCAATGAATACGGGCTTGGCGCCCCGCAACACGAATGCATTGACTGTAGAGACGAATGTGAAAGAGGGAACAATAAACTCGTCGTCAGGCTGAATATCGAGGAGGATCGCCGCCATTTCCAGCGCATCTGTACAGGAGGTAGTGAGAAATACTTTGGGTACACCGAGATAGTTTTCGAGGAATTCCTGACACCGCGTCGTGAAGGGACCATCACCGGAAATATGAAGATTTCCCACGGCCTGGGAAATGTAGTCCAGCTCCTTGCCCTGAAAGCAGGGACGGTTAAATGGGATGGGCTCATCAGCCATGACTGTTGTCCCGATCATACTTTTCAAACACGGCCTTCTCCGGCACGAACGCATCGTCTTTATACAAGTACAACGCGAATTCGAAAGGGATGTAGTCGTTACGCAGCACCATGTTTCTCGAATGAACGGCGGCCATATCCAGAATGCGCCCCGGATTGGAATGAAAGGTATGAGGAAGTTCGTACTCCACGCGATCAGACAGGAAATCGAAAGCCAGGCCGTCTTTGCTCAATGCGAAAGCCTTCTGCATGGTCGCCTCGATGAAGGCATAATTATCCGTATCATCAAATCGATAATTGAACACGCCGGACGCCATGGCCACATCCGCTTCTACCTGAATAGCATCGTCGAGAAATTCCCCGTGAACGAAACGAACATTGGACTGGGGATAGCGTTTCCGTGCTTCATCCACCAATTCCTCCACCAATTCCACACCGATATACGTGTAGTCGTCGCCAAATTTGGCACGGAGGGTCTTGTTCAGATCGCCGAAGCCGCATCCGATATCCAGAATCCTCTTGCCCGCCAGCTCGCCGAATTCAGTGAGGATATCGAACCGCACAGGTTGTCGGCCTTTATTCCAGCCCAATGTTTCCGGGGCATACCCATGCTCGCGGAATCGTTCAACGTATCGATTTACATTGTTGTCCCGGTCTTTTTTCGATAGTTCCATGAGGCCTCGGTCATTGGCGGTAGTCACGTAGCGAGCGCAACAATCGCGCATAATATATGGTTGCATATAGGGTAAATGAGATCAAGCCTGCCAGAGAATCGCTAGGTATATTCGATGCGTACACCCTGGCGAATTTCATCGCCTTTACTGCGGAGTTCCTCCAGATTATCAGCAACGACAGCGAAATATCCGGGGCGAAATCGACTGTCTTTGGTGGAAGTAATTTCGTCACCAGATGTTACATTCATTTTAAAAAGCAAGGTCTCTTCTCGAACTTTGGGGTCAATGACAACGGAACCAATTTTGCCCGGCTCAAAGTCGAAAAATTCTAACAGCACATGTCGATTGTGATAGTCCTCGATATCGATATCGGGYATTTCACCCAGKGCGAATTGGATGATAGCCGTAGCCGTGTCGAAACCCGATACATGAGGAACAATTCGGCTGCTTACACCACTGCCAGCACCACGCGCAGCGATTTCCACAATCCAGGGCTGTCCATCGCGAATCAGATATTCGGCGTGAGTCAATCCAAAAGGAAGGCCGAGTCCGGAAATGATACGCGCATTCAAATCAACAACACGCTGCTCCACGACGGGATCCAATCCGGCGGGAAACCATACGCGCAGATCGATTACATGGTTGCCCGGGTAATGCTCCTTGCACGACATGGCGAGGACACGCGGCGTACCGTCGATGACAACGCTCTCCACGGCGATTTCCTGTCCATTGATAAACGTCTCTATCAGGATCCCTGCGCCGCGACTATGCTCTAATGCTTCCTGTATCTGGGCTTTCGAAGTTTCTGAACCGGACTGCAAGATGGAAACGCCGCGACTGCCCTGAGAGTTGACAGGTTTGACTACAACAGTCTCCGATTGCGCTCGAACGTATTCAATAGCTTCCGATTCGTCCTGAAAATATCGCGCTTCGGGATTGCTCTCCGGACATATCTCCTGCAGGGCCTCCCGCATGCACCGCTTGTCCGTGAACCGCAGAGCCGTATCGTGTCCGATGCCCGGTAGCCCCAGTGTTTCAGCCACATACGCGATGGCAGGCAACGCCACGTCTGTTTCATCCGTGGTGATAGCATCGATACCGTGTTCTCGTGCCGTCGCCAGCGTGGCTTCCCGGTCAACCGTATTGACCTGGGCAAAGATATCCGCCTCCGCCTTGCACGGTGGCTCAGGATACATGTCCGTCACCAACACGCGGTGGCCCATTTCCTTGGCACGACGCACCAGCGGGAGTTGTCCCGTGCCGCCCCCCACGATATGGATAAGTTTTTGAGTCATACTATATAAAGGCTTTCGTTGATTCGAGATTGTACCGTACCTCTCCGCAGATTGTATAGGGTCAACGTTCCCCTGCACCTTTTTTCCTGCTCCGCAAGGGAGTAGAATGGGAGCATGGAAACCGCCACGCTAATATACGACGGGGAATGTCCACTGTGCCTTCGGGCGCGGGATTGGATATTACCTCGTGCGCTGCCGGGGGCGTTGACGCTGTTGGCCTGTCAGTCCGAGGAGCGTCGGGCGCAATTCGACTTCGTGGCAGAACATGATTGCCTTCAGGCTATGCAGTTGGTATTGCCAGACGGAACCGTGTATGCGGGAGACCGCGCTCTGCCTTATGTATTGCAACGTCTTCGCGGTTGGCAGTGGCTCGCCCATCTGTTTCGCGTTCCAGGCGTATCGCTGGTGGCACCAATCGCGTATCGGTTCATCGCTCGCCATCGACATGCCCTGGGGACGTTGGTGACCCGAAAAGGGGACGGCGCAGACGCGTGTGATATCGATTCCCCGCCTTCATCATGACGGGAAAAGCCGTGCTCATTTACGACGGAGATTGTCCTTTGTGTCGACGTGCAGCGGCCTGGGCAGAACAACGTGCCCTGCCCGATGCGCTAACCATTTTGCATTGCGGTTCAGTGGATCAGCTTCGTGCGTATCCGGATATTCTTCAGGAGCAATGCGAGGACGCTCCGCAATTGGTGTTGCCCGACGGCTCGGTGCTGGAAGGGAACGCGCTGCTGCCTTCGCTGTTTGACAGACTGCACACATGGCGATGGCTGGCTCGAGCCATGCGCGCGCCAGGGTTGGCGTGGTTGGCGCCGCTGGTGTATCGTACGCTCATCATCAACAAGCGCACGTTGGCAGTGCTGGTGTATCGAAAATAATTAGAACGAATAGCGTCGCATAAGGATTCGTAAATATGCCCGAAGATTCCAAAGTATATCTGCCCAATTCCGATTGGTGTTTCGTATGCGGGGAAGATAACCACGCCGGATTGAAAACCCGTTTCTACATCGAGGACGGCAAAGTCAAAGCGCGTATACGTCCTTCAAAACATCATTGCGGATACGAAGGAGTGGTGCATGGTGGCATCATCGCGGCTATTATCGATGAATGCATGGGCTGGGCAGCGGCTCGGGCCATCAACCGCATGTGCGTAACGGGGGAATTGACAGTGCGGTATCTCATCAATGTGCCGGATGACCGGGAACTGACCTGCGTAACGGACATCGAAAAGGCGAATCGTCGGATGGTGTTGACCAAAGGCGAAATCGTGGATGATGATGGAACCGTTTACGCCACAGCCACGGCGAAATTTCTCCCGTTATCAGCAGAAAAGACACTGGAAGTAGACGATAAACTCCTCTATCGAGGCGGCGAAGAACGTCTGTTCGACGGTTTGCGCAGCGAGTAGAAATACCCTACCGTTTCGGTGTCTGCACGAGTTCGATGTTGACCCCATCGGGACCATTGATGAATGCAATTTTTATCGTTTTATACGGAAGCGGTTCCATGGAAAACGTCACCTCTTTTGATTTTAGTTCAACCGCCGCTGCATCCAGATCAGGAAAATTCCAGCCCAGGTGATCCATGGCGCGTCCTTTGGTAGGAGCCAGTGGCTTGTTGCTCTTGGTAACGATGAGCCACAAGGGGTCGTATTTGATGGCGGGGAGCATGCCTTTGAATTTGGTGATCTCGCCGCCGAACGCATTGGCATACCACTCAAGCGTACCTTGCACATCCGGGGAATTCAGGTGAATGTGATGTAGACCACGGGTGTCCGGGTCGTCAATGAGTTCGATTTTCGTTCCCCAGGGATCGACTACGAAGGCAATCTCCATACCTTTGAATTTCATGCCTGTAGTGAGAACCTTGCCGCCGTCCGCTTCCACTTCCTTCACTTTACCCGCCACATCCGACATGGAAAAGCCGATGTGGTCCACGCCGGATCCGACGCTGCCTTCAAAGCCTGCTTTCTTCTGGAAAAAGAGAATGCCAATGCCGTCGATGACAGCCCGGTCGGGTTTAGCGTCAGCTTTACCGCCGAACCCGCTGGTCTTCCCGTTGAAATGTTTAGCGTACCACTCTGCCGCCGCCGTTTTATCCGTAGCGGTGAGATGAATGTGTCCGTAATCCGCATCCGCGAAGGCCGGGATAACAAACAGGAGGGCGAGGGTCAAGGAAAGACAAATGGTACGCAACATGGTAGTTCTCCGTTATGTTATTTCATTTAGCAATCCCGCATTGTACGAGTATTCCTTCATACCTTCAATAAGGTGGAGTCAACCCATTAATCGGGGTGTTATTCGTCCTTGGGACGGTGGACCTGTAAAACACTGGACATCACCCTCCAATCACTCTCTTTTTCCGTTGCAGACTACACTGAATACCGTTGATTTTCAGCCACGAATTTTCACGGCTCAATACGTCTCGGTTTTACATCTTGTAGGGGCGGTTCGCGAACCGCCCTTTTTATTTAGCCACAGAGGTCACCGAGAACACCGAGGGGGTTACCCTGTTGGGTAGTCCTCTATAGATAGGGCATGGGTGTTGCGTGGGCACTGGAGCCCCTTCGGGTCGGGC
>NVWG01000066.1 GCA_002746185.1 Candidatus Hydrogenedentota bacterium | reverse complement strand
TGTTGAGGGGTGCAAAACGGATCGTACCGGAGGCGGCACCGCCGCGACCATCCCCGGTGCGGTATGTTCCGGCACTGTGCCACGCCATGCGAATGAAGAACGGACCGTAGTGGCCATAGTCTGCTGGCCACCAGTCCTGCGACATGGTCATCGTCGCTACAATGTCTTTCTTCAGCGCTTCCAGGTCGAGCGTCTTGAACTCTTCCGCGTAGTTAAATTCCTCGCCCATGGGATCGGATTGAGGCGAGTTTTGGTGGAGCATTTTCAGGTTCAACTGATTTGGCCACCAGCGTTGGTTTGCCGTGGACCCTACTGCCGTGTGGGCTTGAGCCCCGCCCATCACTGGGCATTTGCTAATGTCATCTGACACGATACTTCTCCTTATGTTTTGTTATGTTGGTTAGATGTTCTTAATTCGAAATCGTGATCATGCTGTTTTACTGCCGTCATCATCTGAATTTTCATTCGCTTTGAGACATTCTGGACATGTGCCCCAATAAACCACTTCGGCCTCATCAATCTGATAACCCAAATCATCGGCGGCGGTCAAGCACGGAGTTTCACCTACGGCGCAGTCCACATCCACCGTTTTTCCACAGGTGCGACAGATCAAATGGTGGTGGTTGTCTTCGACCCGATCTTCGTAGAGGGTCGGTGAACCAGCGGGCTGAATACGCCGAATAAGGCCTTTCTCGGACAGAATACCCAGCGCATCGTACACTGCCTGTCGCGAGATAGAACCGATTTCGGCACGCACATTCTCGGCGACATCGTCGGCAGTGCCGTGGGGTAGATCGGAGACCGCCTGTAGTACAGCCAAGCGCTGAGCCGTGACTTGCACGCCGTGTTCGCGAAGAATATCAGCTGGATTAGACATGTCCACAGTATAAGGAAAACTCTGGACTGTGTCAAGTATTAGATATGATCCAAATTAAAAACTCATTCACCGGAAATGAATATATCCATATTCTGGCGAATAATGGTTAGTTTAGAGTTAGTCTTTCCCGTTGTTCAAGTAAACAAAAGTTATGGCAGCGGCAGCCGCCCCGGAAAAATTGGCAACAAAATATATCCWTATATTAGATATCGTGCCTAGYCCCATGGCGGTAATACCAATCGCGACGGCAGGGTTGAAAGCTCCCCCGGAATATCCGCCTAATGAAAACGCCAGGGCTGTTACGGTRAAACCAATAGCGAGSCCGTAGTAYGAATTSCCTTCGGTRCTTTTTGCTGTTGCAACATTTAGAATGACAAAAGCGAGGGCATACGTGCCAAAGAATTYAGCTAGAAGAGGGATCAAGGGGCCGTTGCTGAATTCCATAGGCGTGATTTCAGGCTGACCCTTCATGAAGAGTACCAGGAATCCAGCAGACAACGCAGCGGCAATTTGCGCAGCAAGATACCCCGGCACATCTTTTGTGTCGCATTTACCACGCATCCAAACGGCTAAGGTTACAGCGGGATTGTAATGCGCGCCAGAAATATGGCCGCCAGCATAGATCATGGCCATCAGGATGCAGCCTATGGCCAGGGGGGGGATGACTCCGTCGCCGCCATTGATGACTACGTGTCCTATGGTGAACACCAGAAAAAATGTTCCGATAAACTCAACGATATACTTTTTCATGTAATGCCTAGCCTTTCTGAAAGGGTTGTTTAGATTTCAATAACTCTATCCAGATTCAATCTGGAATTTTGTATTTTATTAAAATAAATCGTAGTAGAAAATAGTACCATCTATAAGTTTCAAAACTAGTGTATAAAAAAATGTGCCCTTATCTCAATCGAAGACAGCACGAATTTTCTCGTAGATGCCATCGAAAGCGCCGTTGCTAAGGATAAGAATTACGTCCCCGTCAGAGGCAGAAGCCCGGATAAATTTAACGATGGCATCAGCAGAATCGGCCACGGTGACCTTTGTGCCCTTATTTTCGATGTCGGCAGCGAGGAGATTCCGATCCAGGCGAGTATCGTCGGTATATCGTTCAGGACGATGAATGGGACCTACCACTACGCGATCTGCCCCTGCCATGGATTCGGCCAATTCGGACTGGAAAGTGTTGGTGGCAGTGGTGTTGGAGCGGGGTTCAAATAGGACGGTGAGTCGCTGGTCAGGCCACATAGAACGCGCTGCGGCAATGGTTTCGCGAATAGCAGTGGGGTGGTGGGCGAAGTCATCTACAAAAGTGATGCCCTGGGCTTGGTGGAAAATCTCCATGCGTCGCTTGATTCCTTTGAACGAGGATAAAGCGGTGACGAGGGTATCGAAGGGGATTCCATGAAGAGTGCCGACGATAAGGGCAGCCATGGCATTTTGCATATTATGTTTGCCCGCCATGGGCAGCATGACTGTTCCCATAATGCTGTCATGATGCTTGACCGTAAAGGATTGTATACCGTTTACTATCGTGCCGGGTTCAGCAACCCAGTCGGCGTTCTCGCTGATACCATACGTATGGACGGTACAAGGTGCATGCTCTTTCAATGCCAACGCTCCCGGGTCATCGGAACACAAAATGAGATGGCCTGTCTCGGGAATCTGGCGAAGCATGAGCCGGAATGCCTTTTCGATGGCCTCCAAATCCTCATAAATATCAGCGTGATCAAATTCCAATGAGGTGACCACGGCGATGTGGGGGAGATAGTGAAAAAATTTGGCACGTTTGTCGAAGAAAGCCGTATCGTATTCGTCTCCTTCAACTACAAAGGGGCCGTCTTCCTGGCCCAGACGAGACGCATGTGTAAAATCCAAAGGCTGACCACCGATAAGGAAGCCCGGTTTGAGACCAGCCTTGTCCAGCAGAAACGACGTGATTGCGGTAGTGGTGGTTTTGCCGTGGGTGCCGCAGATAGATATAGGTTTGCGACGACGCAGGACGGTGTCCTTGAGAAATTCAGGAAAACTCATGTAGTGCAAGCCGGAATTGAGGACGGCCTCCACTTCGGGATTACCCCGGCTCAAGGCATTTCCGATAACAACTACATCGGGACCCCAATCCAAATTGACCGCACTGTACCCTGCTGCCAAGGGCACACCTAGAGCTTCCACCATTTCCGATGTAGGCGG
Organism: Candidatus Hydrogenedentota bacterium; assembly: GCA_002746185.1. Taxonomy (GTDB): domain Bacteria; phylum Hydrogenedentota; class Hydrogenedentia; order Hydrogenedentales. The sequence continues at coordinate 20,301 of NVWG01000066.1, read as the reverse complement.
ATAGAGGGGATTATCACTGCCCCGCACTTCCCAGCCTGCTTCCAGCGCAAGCCGTGCCACGGAAACCATACCCGTGCCGCCCATGCCGGAAAAGTGTACTTTTGGTGCGGTTTGATCCCCCCAGTGCAGCACGAATTCGCCTCTCCATTTTGTCACTACATCAAGACATGATGCGGTAACGGTTAATCCGTCTGTTCACCMGACYSGYYMWNTCAKMMWYKCTTTGGCGTGGGCGAGAAATTCAGGTTTCATGAATGCCGTCATGTGGTTGGCGTTTGCGATGGGAATGATAGTCAGGTGCGCCATCACGCCCTGCATCTGGTCGGTACTTACTTTAATAGGGTCGATGTCGCCAATGAGCATAAGCGTGGGTACCGTGTTGCCTTGAAGCTGGGCTTTCGTCACGTTCAGTTCGTGCATACCGCGCATCACGGCTGCCAATGCCAAGGGATCATTCATTCCCAGAATGGCCTTGTTCATCGCTGCCATCATTTCGGGAGAAGGCTTGGGCTGACCAGCAGGTGTAAGGGCTTCAATGAGAGGCGTGATTCCTTGACCGGATTCCAAAGCTTCGGCGATCTGCAGCGGAATATCTGCTCCGGTATCGTCCAGATCCAACGACCATCCCGATCCGCAAGGAACCGCTTTGAGTATACGATCCGGATGGTCAATAATCAGCTTCGTCGTAATGAAGCCGCCCATGGAATATCCCATGACATTGGCTTTTTCAATATTCAGGTGATCCAGCAAGTTGATAATGTCCGTCACCATCTGCTGACCATACTGTTTCGGATCATGAGGCTTGCCGCTTTTTCCGTGACCCCGACAATCCAGCGCGATGACCTGGAAATCCTCTGCCATTCCTCGAATGATGCCGGAAATGCCAAAGTTGGCAGCGGCGCTGGCAGTGAATCCATGGATAAGAACCAAAGGCTCGCCTTCTCCCTGGACGGTATAAAAAATATCCACGCCGTCAGAGTTAAAAGTGTCAGCCGCTGCAATACTTGATACGGTTGAAATAAGTAGCAGAGCTATCAGCGTTAATGGAGTGCGTAAATTCATGATACTGTTCCTTTGCTGGGCTTGTAATTCTATAGGGCTAGAATAATGATCCTAGCCCACAGCCTTTTGCTCGTGCAAATTTGTTTCAAGGGAAGAAAAGGGGTAGAGTTTTGGGTTGTTAAATAAAATCGCTTATTTGAAAATATGGAGGCTGTACTATGTCCGAAGAAAAGATACAGAATTTTGAGAATCATGTTACTTTTGATCCCAAGATGATGGTGGCAGGGGTGCTCTACCTGGGGGCACTGGTGTTGGCTGTAACATCAATATTTACCACCAACATGACGCTGCTGGCCGTGGCGGTGGTGCTTATGAGCATCGGCGGACTGGTATTAGGTATAACTGCCCGAAGATATTCAGTATTGCTACAGGATCGGATCATCRAAACAGAAATGAGGTTACGGCTCAGGGATTTACTTGACAGCGACCAGGTTTCTCGCATCCCGGAATATACCATGTCGCAGCTGGTTGCCCTGCGATTCGAGTCGGATGAAAACCTGCCGGACCTTGCCCGAAAGGTGCTGGATGAGGATATGAAGACCGCCAAGGAARTAAAAATGCTGGTAAAAGACTGGCAAGCGGACTGGCATCGAGTATAGCATTCTGTCAATAATTCCAAAATTGTATAYAACACTCCCGGAAATGTATGTTTTTCCGGGAGTGTTTCGTTTCTAAAGCAGTAAAAGGCAAGGAGTTGGTGATTCACGGGGATGGCGGGTATACTATGCCTGTTTTATGAACAACGCACTTGGAACTCTTCATAAGGTTCAGTGTTATAACCTGTTGTCTCTAAACACATTGACCACTTTATCAGGAACCGAATATGGCCGCTAAGAAGAAAAAGAAGAAGAAAAAGGGCGATAAAATATTTAATGATCGGCCCCGGAAGATTTTTCGCCACTATATTGGTACATCCGAAGTGGCGTTCAGTTCCGTTTTCGTCGGGGTAGTGCTGGTTATGGGTATTTGGTTCGTGGCCCAAAAGAATAATTTTGACCCCTCGGAGCGCGATGTTTCGTATGATTTCCTTGCTACGGAATCAGAAATTGTAGAGGATCATCTATGGGAAATGCCGCTTCAGTTTTGGGTGGAGCCGGGCAGTGAGGGTGCCGCCAAAGCAAGTGGTCCGGCTATTGGTATATATCCTGAAGTTACCGTGAGTAACGGGTGGCGGGCCGTCAAGCCCGTGGCGACATACAACTGGGATAATTTGTACGAGAAGATTGACGGTCAGGAAACACAGTATAAAGGTTTCGGCTTCGAGCTCCTACATTACCTGGGTATCGCATTCAGCGAGGAAAATCTGGAATGCAGTATAGAACTATATGATATGGGCGAGTTTCGTAATAGTTTGGGTGTGTATGCGGCGCAACGCAGTGCCAACAGCACGGTAGAGMAGATGGGRGATGCTTGGGTAACAGTGACACAAGCGGGGGCTTTGGCACTCTACGACAAKTWTTAYATYAAAGTRTCGGGYAACGCCGAYAGCGARCGTATCCGGGAGCAAGCCGTTGCTATCGTCACGGCAATTGCAGATGCAGCAGATTCACTTGGCCCCATGCCCAATCAATACGTCTTATTGAATGAAGGCTTGGGTTTGCCTTTCAAGGATATATCGTATTTGAAGCAAGATGTATTCCAATACGATTTCGCGTCGGACTTCTGGTTTGGCAAAACAGAGGACGGAGCGAAAACGCAATTCTACCTGCATGAGGCAACCGATGAAGCTACGGCTCAGGCCTTGTTTGCCCAATTACAGGAAGAGCACGAATACGAATTCGACACGGTTAATCAGGACGGCAGCAATATCCTGTTCAATCATGAATTTTTGAAGACCTTTGTGACCCTGAATCAAAGCGGGAAATACGTGTTCGGCATAGAAGGAGCGGCCTCAGCGGAGGAAGCTGCCGAATTACTGACAAAATTGCGGGGAGTCATCGAGGGGTAGCAATTTCGGTGTAAAATCGAGAAATAGACGAGAAGGCTACGGTGTTACTAAAGTTAAGAGTAAATGTACGTTTTTTATGGGAGGGGTACCGTTTATGGCTAAGAAAGAAAAGCCCATTCAGAAGCCGGAATATGAGAAGGCACCAATGGATCGCCGTACATTCATACGGCGTGCGGCTGCAGTAGGCGGAATTACCGCTGGTATGGGATATGCCTCCTTCGCACCAGAAGGCAGTCTATTTTCCCGGAAAGATGTGACGGGCAGCCGCAGTGTTATTCATCCGGAGCCTTATTCACTGAAAGATTTTCGTGTCGCTAAACCGGAAGGGATGGTACAGGACATCGGTATCGCTTGGGGCCAAGGTGAACGACAAGCCAATGGTCATTTCAGCGACGAACAAAAACGCAACATGCTCCGCGAGGCCATTGATGCCATTGGCGGTATCAAGCAATATGTGAAAAAAGGTGAAGWGGTACTGGTTAAGCCCAATGTAGCTTTTGATCGGTCTCCCAACTTGGGTGCCACATCAAATCYGGAAATGCTGAACCAGTTGGTTCGGCTCATCCTGGAAGATGCCGGTGCTTCGGAAGTGCGGGTTGCTGATAACCCAATCGAATCCCCGCCGGATTGTTTTCGCAAGAGTGGAATCGATGCAGCCGTTACATCCGCTGGCGGCCGAATTTATATGCCCGATGACAACGCTTTTAAAATGCTGAAAACACCGGGTGCCGCTCTAATCGAAGAATGGTGGTTTTTTGCCCGTCCGTTTGCAGGTGTGGATAAGGTTATCGGATTTTCTCCAGTAAAAGATCATAACTTGTGTAGCGCGTCCATGACGTTGAAAAATTGGTATGGTCTGTTGGGTGGAACACGTAACCAATTTCACCAAGATATCCACGGTATCGTGTCCGACTTATCTATCATGATCCGGCCCACGATGAACATCATGGATGGGACGAATGTCATGATGGAGAACGGCCCCACAGGCGGCGACCCCTCCAATGTGAAAGCAGGGGATGTGGTATTAGCTGGGCTGGACGGCGTGGCTATGGATGCCTGGGCATTTGAACATTGCCTTGAGCGAGGACAGGATTATCCGGATTATCTCCATCAGGCCACAACAAAAGGCGGTGGTAATATAGATTGGAAAGGCCGGCTTAAAGAAGTTCAATCTCAGATAGTAGTCGGCTGATATTCGTAATAGCAGTTAACATTAACACAGTGATAGAGGTTTAGATTTAATGGCAGCAAGTACCGATACAAAGCTGGAACCCAAAAAGCTTCTTCGTATTACCAACGTGCGGCTCCTGTCGCAGGTTTTCTTTTTCATTGTATTCCTCCTCAGCGTGTGGCTCACTTGGACCTCCAGGCTAGGCGGATATCCCGTATCCCGGATTCTGGAAATGGATCCGCTCGTGCTGGTAGCAAACATGCTGGCCAACAACGGATACGTGTATCGCTATTTGGGTTGGGGACTCATTGTACTTACGTTGACGCTCGTTTTTGGTCGTGCATTCTGTAACTGGATTTGTCCGTACGGTTCCCTACATCAATTCGTTGGCTGGCTGTTTAACGTAGGGAACGGAAAAGATCGAATTAGTTCCAATCGGTATCGCGATTTTTATTACATCAAATACATGATTTTAACCGTCATGCTGATCATGGCATGCTTCGGGTCGTTGCAGATTGGTCTGTTGGATCCCATCTGCCTCATGTACCGTACCTTTGCCACCGTCGTCGCACCAGCAACCGACATGGTCATCTCGGAGATTTCAGTCGCCGCAGGAAGTTTGGGTATAGACGCCAAGCCCTTGGATGATTTAAAGTTTGCTCCAGGTGTAAAATCGCGCGTCTTCCTGGGTTCATTCTGGGTGGGCTTGATGATTTTAGGCCTGGTGGGTATGAACGTGATTATCCCACGTTTTTTCTGTCGCGTATTGTGCCCTCTCGGGGCATTCATGGGCGTGTTGTCCCGATTCGCTATCTTCCGTATCAACCGGGACGTGCATAAGTGTACCGACTGTAACCTGTGCCTCACTCGTTGCGAAGGCGCAGCGGATCCCATGGGCCAGGTTCGTCTCAGCGAATGTTTTGCATGCATGAACTGTATCGATGACTGTCCCGAAGATGCCCTGTCCTTTACCATGTTTGGCTTGGATACGAAGCAGGTCGTAGCGGGACCGGATCTGACACGGCGTAGACTGGTGTTTGCGTCTGTAAGTGGATTGCTGGCCTATCCCTTTATTAAAAACCACGGCATGAACACCGATTATAATTTCTCCCCCGAGTTGATTCGTCCTCCGGGATCCGTCGAAGAGTCTCAGTTTTTAGCCAAATGTATCAAGTGCGATCAATGTATCAATGCCTGCCCCACCAATGTGCTTCAGCCTGCATCTTGGAAGGAAGGCGGTCTGGAATCATTGTGGACACCAGTAATGAAATTCACCATTGGCCACTGTCAGTTGAAATGCACCCTGTGTTCGGAAGTATGTCCTACGGGAGCCATYCGTAAGATCACGACAGTTGAGAAATTAGGAAAAGGACCGTATAAAGAAGAAGGTCCTGTCCGAATCGGCACAGCCTTCTTCGATACAGGCCGATGCCTGCCTCATGCCATGGAAATTCCCTGTGTGGTGTGCGAAGAAGTGTGTCCCACCTCGCCAAAAGCCATTCAGACCAAAGACTTTCAAGTTAAAGATGTGTATGGAAACATTGTTGTGTTGAATAAACCTTTCATCGTGCCGGATTTGTGTATCGGCTGCGGCATCTGCGAGACGGAATGCCCCATCAGGGACTCCCGTGCGGTGTATGTAACGGCGATTGGTGAAAGCCGTAGTGATGAACGGAAAATGCTGTTGAAACAACGAGATTATGCAGATACCCCCCAAGGATAACAGGAGGAATACTATGAATCGGGATACTTTTGGAAGACGGGAATTGTTTAAACGGGCCGCTTCAGTGGGCGCGGCAGGTTTGGGTATGGGGGTTGCGCTGGGAGTAAACGAAGCCCATGCACAAGCTCCAGAAATTCCCCTCGCAGCCAAAGTGCCTACCAAGAAACTCGGCACAACAGGGGAAGATATTCCTATTCTTCTTATGGGCGGATCAAATAAATTCGATATGACGTTTGATAAAATGCTCCATCGCGCTCATAAAATGGGTATGTATTATATTGACGGCGGACGTAAATACGGGTCCGGCGCGGCCATCGGTGTATTTCTGGAGCAAGTAGGCCGTGATAATGTATGGCTTACTTCTAAATCAGGTTTGTGGGGTGGAAACGATCCCGATCCATGGGAACGGTATCACGATGATTTCATCAAAGAACTGGCTGACCTGAAAACCGATCACATGGACATGTATTTTCTCCACGGCATCAAGCACACCGAAGTGTTGGGGCCTGATTACATGAAGATGGCAGATCGCTTAAAGAAAGAAGGCAAGACGAAATACTTTGGATTTTCCTGTCACGACGGTAATGTGGTTGATTTGATGAACAAAGCAGCTACTATTGGCGGTGATGGTATTAACGCTATCATGTTCCGGTATAACTTCACCATGTACGGCGATCTGGAATTGAATAAGGCGATGGATGCTTGTGTCAAAGCGGGCATTGGTCTGATAGGTATGAAAACCCAATCCTCCGTTCCTAAAGACGGGGAAATGGTCAAAAAATTCCAATCCAATACCTATACGCTGCACCAGGCTCGGTTGAAGGCAGCCTGGGCCGATGAACGTATCACCGCATGCGTGTCCGGAATTAACAATATGAAGATCCTGAAAGAAAACAGTACGGCAGCTCGCTCTCAAGTCGAACTCACCGCAAAAGAAATGACCCAGCTGCATCGTTTTGCGGCTCAGACTGCCGACCAGCGTTGTCAGGGATGCAGCGAAATCTGCGAGACCTGTGTTGACGGTAATCTGAAAATTGCCGATCAGCTTCGGTACCTGATGTACGATGACAGCTACGGCGATCATGGACAGGCACAAGCCTTGTATCGGGCTTTGGATGCCGATCAGCGCGATTTCGAAGGCGTGGATCTGAGTGCAGCCATGCGAGCATGCCCTCAAGGAATCAATATCGCTGAACGTCTGGCCGAGGCAAAAGTACGTTTAGCATAGACAGTACAAAATTGGCGAAACTGACAATTTAATCCGTCTGGGAAGATCCAGACGGATTTTTTATATGTATTTGTAGTGCTATTCGATATAGGGTGGTGCATAATTTTCTTATAAAATTGGTTTTAGTTCGTGGTAATCACTGATTATTCGTGTAGCTGGGAGGGTATGCTGTGAGTGAAAATTTGTTCGGTAGACGTGATTTATTTAAAAAGACATTGGCTGCTGGAGTAGGCGCAGGCATGGTAGGTGCTGGAAGCCAATTCAAAACAGCACAAGCGGCACAAACCGTACCCACTAAAGCATTGGGGGCTACAGGCGAAAAAATACCTATTCTAGTATTAGGATGCTCCCAGAAATTCGATCCGGTATACGATAAACTGCTGCATCGCGGATTCAAAGAAGGGGTTACCTACCTGGATACAGCCCAGATATATGCCAACGGACAATCGCACAAAACCCTGTCCACCTTTATTGAACAAATCGATGACCGGGAAAAACTATGGATCACGTCAAAAGTTATGTTGGTGGGGAAGCGGGCAACGCCAAAAGCCTACATGTCGAACATAGACAAGATGATGCCGGTTCTGGGTGTTGATTATCTGGATATGTTTTTCATGCACGCAGTGAATAATCTTGATTCGTTGGAGCCGGATTTTCTGAGGATGGGAGACGCACTCAAGAAATCGGGTAAAGCAAAATACTTCGGCTTCTCCTGTCACCACGGCAATGTGGTGGAGCTGATGAACAAGGCAGCTTCCATCGGCAGCGATGCTATAAATGCCWTCATGTTCCGCTATAACTTTTCCAAATATGGCGATCTGGAACTGAATAAAGCCATTGATGCCTGCGCGAATGCGGGTATTGGATTGATAGCCATGAAGACGCAGGCTTCTGTACCCGATGATGAGAAGATGGTGAAGAAATTYAAGTCCAAAAASTTCAATCTKTTCCAGGCGAAACTCAAGGCCGTTTGGGCGGACGAACGTATCACCAGTGCCGTATCTGAAATGGTGAATACTACTCAGTTGAATGATAATACGGCTGCCGCGAAATCACAGGAACCGCTGGCTATGGAGGAATTCCAGCAGCTCAATCAATATGCTGCCCAGACAGCATCAAGTCGGTGCCAAGGGTGCAGCCATTTATGTGAGTCGGAGGTAGACGGCGATCTGCGTATTGCCGATTCGCTGCGGTATCTGATGTACGATGAGTGTTACGAAAATCCCTCTCTGGCCAAGCAGCGTTACAGTGAAATGACTGCATCGGAACGGACGTTTGAACGAGTGAATCTCGGCCCGGCAACAGCGGCATGCCCACAGGGTATCGATATTGCCGTACAACTCCAGAAGGCCAAGCAGCGCCTCGCATAAAAAACGTATAACTAAACAAAAAACGTCCCCCACAGAACATACGGTGGGGGACGTTTTTATTGATGAATGTGTCCTACGACAGAATCTTGGATTCTTTCAATTTCGCAATAACCTCAGCGATGGTACTGTCCATATCGGGGCGATAATCAAGTTGGACATCAATGGGGAAGTCTGAAAATACACTGTCGCCCATATTGACTACAAATATCTCATTGGGCGCATTCAGACGCTTCAATTTTTGTAAATCGAAATCATCTGCATCGGTAACGGTGGTTATAAGCATCGTCCCAGTATCAGTAACCACGCGAGCCAGATCGCCCAGTCGATCCAGATGTTGTTCACGACCGCGATCCCGTGTTCGAGCATCGCGATCCAATTCCTCGAAGTAATTCGAGATGCCGAAATAGTATGTGCGGTAGCCTTCGTCGAAAAGAGCGCGTTCTAATTGTTTGGCTGCCCGGCGTTTTCCACATCCGTATACGCCATGAAAAATAATGAGCTTGCCTACATTCCCGTTCTTCTCGTACCGCTCTTCGCTGGTTACCAGACCCGTTTCCCAAGAGAATTCGCGAGCCCGAATCTGTTCTTCAAAAATAGATCCGCTTTCGCCCAGAGGTTCCAGAATGATGCCGCATCCTGCAATCTCGTATCCATCCACGATGACAAAGCGTCCAGWGGCCTCAATATCGTTACGTAAGTCGAAAGCGATGGGGCGGGCCGTTTCCAATGTGCATTCCGCCACATCGTGACGATCAACCTGAGCCTTTGTTTCCACCGAAGTGAGTTCTGAGGCATCCAACGATTGAAGGATATCATCCAGCTGCACGGATACGTTTGTAGAGCCGATTTTCAGTTTGTAATCGCGATTCTTCACCATGGGAGGGCGGCCCATCCAAAACAAGTTGCACCGGAATCGACGGCCCACATGGGGTTGAGGATCGACTTTTTTCACCATCAGTTCGCCGGGCTTGATGTAGACTTGTGTTGTGAGCTGCATTCCGGTGGCAAAACCGGCCTCCGCATTCGTGCGCTCCGGAGCGCTGAATCCTTCGATAGATTTGATGGTGGATTCCTTTTTGGAAGGAAGGAAAACCACGTCGTCGCCTACATCAATGCTGCCCGTGGTAATGGTGCCGGCCACTATACGTCGATCATCGTCGTCCTGTGTAAATTTATATATATCCTGGATAGGCATACGGAAGGTTTTACCCAGATCGTCCTTGAGTTTAGTGAACGCATCCACCTGCTCCAGTACATTGTTTCCTGCAAACCACGGCATTTCGTCGGCACCTTGGGTAATGTTCTTTCCTTCCCGAGCGCTGATGGGGATAAATGCTTCCGGCGCAGTACCCAGTTTTTCCAGGAATTCCATGTACTCTGCTTTAATGTCGTTGAACACCTTTTCGCTGTAATCTACCAAATCCATTTTGTTGACCAGAACAGCGATCTGTTTCACGCCCAGCATGGACACCAGAAACCCATGGCGTTTACTGTTTTCCTGCACGCCTTCCTCCGCATCAATGACAAGTAAGGCGGACTCCGCACGAGCCGCACCAGTCACCATGTTCTTGAGAAATTCAATATGCCCCGGTGCGTCATGAATGATGTAATTTCGCTTGGGCGTTTTGAAAAAGCATCGCGCCGTATCAATGGTGATGCCTTGAGCCTGTTCATTTTTCAGCGCATCCAGCAAAAAAGCGTACTCAAAAGGGCGCGAATTGGCCTTGCACATGGCCTTGACCTGTTCCAGCTTTCCTTCGGGGAGAGAGCCTGTATCAGCCATAAGACGACCAATTACCGTGCTTTTACCGTGGTCTACATGACCAACAATCACCACATCCATTTGATCTCGTTCTACATGTGTTTCGCTCATAATTCCTCGTATTCGGGGTTAAATCAGAGTTAAGGGTAAAACGGACTGAGGGCTACATATACCCGTCGCGACGCARTGTTTCCAGACCGCCGCCATCATCCTTGTCCTGGGCSCGACCGGACCGTTCTGCAATATTGGCGAATTTTCCRCTGCGYAATTCTTCCACCACTTCAGCTACATTGGTAGCGGTGGATTCCACGCAGCTGGTGCAGGGTTCGCAGCCCAATGAGCGGTAGCGGGTACCATTGCCTTTATCAAAGTATAAATCAACTAGCGGAATTTCTTCTCGCTGTATGTATTCCCACAAATTGAGTTCTGTCCAATCCAGGAGAGGATGAATCCGCACATGGGTGCCGGGAGCAAAAGCCGTTTTAAATTGATTCCAAAGTTCCGGCGGTTGATCATCCACATCCCAATCGTTTTGCTTGTCGCGAGGGGAGAAGTAACGCTCCTTTGATCGGCTTCCTTCTTCATCGGACCGTACACCCACAATGACACCGGTATAGGGTTCGGTGTTGGTATCAATTTCATATTCGCCCGTAGTATGGTTCATACGATTGCGTTCCCACTCGCCGGATAACGTATGTTTCAACGCTTCACTCTTCAGCGCTTTACAGCAGGAAATGCGGTCAATAGCTCCATCAGGAAAGGTTTGCTTGGCTTCGATAGCTGGCTTGTTCTGACCCACCACCATGTTCAATTTCCACTTGCGAGCCAGTTCGTCCCGATAGGTGATCATCTGAGGTACTTTAAATGACGTGTCGATGTGTACCAGAGGAAAGGGGACATGGCCGAAAAATGCTTTACGAGCCAGCCACAACATGACTGTGCTATCCTTACCAATGGACCACAGCATGCACAGGCTATTGAATTCCCGGTAGGCTTCCCTAAGGATGTGGACGCTTTTCGATTCCAATTCATCAAGTTGATTCATACGACTCGTTGTATCCCTATTTGTTGAATATGTGAATGTAATTCGTCTTGGGAGGCGAAAGCCAAATAGTGTAGCACGCAGACACTGCCTGCTTCTAAAATGGGCCCATAGACATCTAATATTTTTAATCATGACATAAATTATCAACAAAGTCAAGATTAAAATTTCCCATATAAATTGGGATAAAATATCACTATTGATATACTATGCCACAAAATAACCCGTCAGACTAGGATTCGATATGACCGATGAGAACAAAAGTACCAATGTTGTATGGCATCAAGGAGAGATTGGCCAGGCTGACCGAGAAAAACAGGCTGGGCACAAAGGGGCTGTGCTCTGGTTTACCGGGTTGTCCGGCTCCGGAAAATCCACCCTGGCGGATGCCGTAGAGGCCGCTTTGTACAAGCGGGGATGCCGGACGTATGTGCTGGATGGGGACAATATTCGACATGGCTTGAACCAGAATCTGGGGTTTTCCGACGAGGATAGAACAGAGAATATTCGACGAATAGGAGAAGTGACCCGGTTATTCTGTGACGCAGGGGTCATTGCATTGACGGCATTTATATCCCCCTTTCAGTCCGACAGGGATGCAGTGCGTGAACTAAACGGAGATCGGTTCATCGAGGTATTCGTGAATACACCCATCGAGGTATGCGAACAGCGAGACCCTAAAGGACTTTACAAAAAAGCGCGTGCAGGAGAGATTCCGGAGTTTACCGGGATCACGTCTCCCTACGAAGCACCGGAAGCACCTGATATCGATGTTCGAACTGCCGATCAATCCTTGGAAGAGTCGGTCCAGCAGGTTGTCCACTACCTGGAAGCAAACGGTTTCCTTTCCGTCTCATGATTTTATTCACCAACGATGATGGTATTGATGCACCTGGACTGGCCGCGCTTTGCCAATCTGGTGAGAGTGGGGGAGATGGTGTGGTGATAGCTCCGGCAACCCATCAGTCAGGCGTTAGTCATCGCGTTACCGTTTGGGACGAGTCCATTCGAGTAAACAAACGTGAAAACGGGGCGTTTGCTGTGCATGGTACGCCAGCGGACTGTGTACGCTTGGGCTTGACTCATCTACTGCCCCAGACCACCTGGGTGTTATCCGGCATCAATGAAGGGGGAAATCTCGGGGCGGATCTGTATATGTCCGGCACCGTGGCCGCGGCACGGGAAGCGGCATTTCTCGGCATGTCGGCCATAGCCGTATCGCAATATATAAAAAAACGGGGCCCTCTTGATTGGGGGCAAGCCTCCCGCTGGACAACGGAGGTACTGCGTGACCTCATGGGACGTGCCCGTATACCGCGAACATTCTGGAACGTGAACTTACCGCATCTGGAATCGGAGTCGGCTATGCCGGAGGTGGTGTTTTGTGAGCCGTGTCGACAGCCCATGCCCATGGAGTACGATATTGACGGCGAGCACTATCGGTATACCGGGGTGTATGGAAATCGGGTCAGCGACACCGGGGCGGATGTGGAAGTGTGTTTCTCCGGAAAAATTGCCGTATCGCTCATTCATTTGTAGATATGAACCACGCTGGGGAAGGTGCGGTTCAGGGGATAACTTGGCTCAGCTACAACGCGGATACGGCAGCGAGATTAACCGTGCTGCGCTCAGTGCGTACATCTTTCAGAAGTTGATCCAGACAACTTGGACAATAGGAATACAATGTTTCCTGTTCGTGAAAATCCAAGTGTGCCCAGATATCTTTGATCAGGGTYAWTTCRCAGCAACTGCATTTTACTYTCATAATTCGACCTCCTTGTCGTTTTACGTTTCTGACTACTATACTGTTGTCGGCGGTTGTCTTCTTAAACTTAAACCCGGGAAGGGAGGGTGACGTTATTTACCCCCACATGAACAGCGATCCGAAATCGGAACTCGATTGGTTTCAGACACTTATGGCTCTGGCGCGGTTTCTCCGTACCCCGGAAGGCTGCCCTTGGGATCGAGACCAAAATTCCGCAGATTTCGCAAAATATACCAGCAATGAGGTGGAAGAATTAAAGGAAGCACTAGCTTCCGGAGACAATCATCATTCGGAAGAGGAAATGGGGGACGTTCTTTTTTCATTATTGGCGACCATAGCGGCGGCTGAAGAAGAGGGGCGGTTTACATTGGAAAGCACGTTGGTACGAATCCATGAAAAAATGATCCGCCGTCACGAGCATGTATTTGGCGATACGAAAGCGGAGACACCGGAAGATGCGATTCGGGCGTGGGAAAAAGTGAAGCGGCGAGAGAAAGAAGAAAAATCGTAACGGCTTTACTTAGTGGGAGTCAATGAAATTTAGCACGGCACTGGCTACTTCATCGCGATCATAGTCCCAGTAAATATGATGATCCGAATTCTCCAGCCATAAGAGCGTCTTGTCTTCGCTACCCAAATGATTGAATGCAATCTCCGCTTCTTTGGGAGAAGCCGCGAAATCATCCCTGCCGTGTATGAGCAGCACCGGAGTCTGTATCTCCGCAAGAATTTCCGGGTCGCTGCCTCTATCCCCGATATGYYGYAAMGTCCTGSTCCCTTCAGAGGGTATCCAGCGATACGACAAGATGTCCTTTTTTACATCTGGGTTTTTTACACGCAGAAACGTGTCGCCTTTATAAACGCGATGAATCAGAGGGCCGGTTATCTTGCTCCAAAATTCTACGGGCAAAATGTAATACCATTGCTGCGTGACGCCGAAGTAGGGGGCGCCCAGAATGATGCCGTCTACTTCCTCCATAGATGCTGCCAGAATACACAAGGTACTCCCCATGGAATGGCCAACCAAATAAACCCGCTCATGGTTCTTTTTTAGAGCGCGAAGTTCCCGGAGTACAGCCAACGTGAAATCTGCCGCAGGTGTCGTTGCAAAATCGAAGGGGGAGGTGCCGTGGCCCGGAAGCAGCATAACCTTACAGCGCACACCGTTATCCCCTAGCATATCGGGCACTTCCCAGAAGTTATTGGTGCCCCCTACAAATCCGTGGACAAACAGGACCGCTTTTTCCGCATCTATCGGTCCCGTTTCGTAAGGTTCAGCACCAATGAGGATTCCCGAATTTACGTCGCGGGGCTGTGCTTCGTCGAACCGCGTTGCTAATTTACGGGTAATCGTGTTGTAGCATCCGGTAGTCAAAATAATGAGGAACAATACGGTAGCGAGTAGTTTGAATAGTTTGGAGAAGCGACCCTTTGGTTTACCGGAATAATTCGACTGCTTCCCAATGGATTCATCGCTCATGTCTCACTCGCCGATGTCCAATTGCCGTGCCAGGGTTTTAACGGCCTTGATATCCATCTTCCCAGTACCCAAGACGGGAATTTCGTCTATCTTATAAAACGCCCTCGATTTAGGAACCCACAAGTTTGGCAGCCCGGTTTCGCCCAGCTTACTGATGAGCGTATCGAATTCATCGTCGGGCAGGGTATGCAGAACCACCAACCGTTCACCCTTATTTTCATCGGGTACACCAGCCACCGCCAACACCAATTCCGTTTCATCGATAAGCGTATGAAGCGCCTCTTCAATTTTCGTGTGCGATACCATCTCGCCGCCCAGCTTACTGAATCGAGCCAGGCGATCTGTGATAGTGATGAATCCCTCATCGTCAATCGTGGCGATGTCGCCCGTTTCGTACCAACCGTCCTTCAATACCTCATCCGTTTTGGCCTGATTATTTAAGTACCCCTTCATAACATTGGGCCCCTTAATCAGGAGCAAACCGGACTCGCCGTGCTGCAGCACTTCCAGCGTATCCTGATTGATGATCTTGACGCTGATACCGGGTAGGGGGTGACCAATACTGCCGCGTTTGGTGCCTTTCTGATAAAAACCCGGAGCACGAAAGTCCGGTACATTCAACGAAACTACAGGTGAGCATTCCGTTGTGCCGTACCCTTCCAGCGGTTCCACGCCGAATTTTTCTTTAAACGCGTCACGCACTCGCGGTGCCAGCTTTTCCGCGCCAGTAATTATGAAGGTGAGCGAACTGAGCTGACGAGGTGTGCAGCGGCGAATGAAGGGATGTAGAAAAGTGGAAGTGCTGAACATGATGGTGGCTTTGTGTTTCTCTATGAGGTCGCCAATAGCACGGGCTTCCAGAGGATTGGGATGATACACCGCGTTAAAGTGAGGGTGAACCAACGTCAGCCAAAGTGTGGCGGTGAACCCGAATGAATGGAAAAAAGGTAGCATACCCATGACGCAGTCGCCCGGTTTGTGCGGAAATGCCTGCAAAGAAGATTCAATATTCTTGGTAATGTTGAATTGAGTCAACATGATGCCTTTCGGCTCACCCTCCGAACCGCTGGAAAAGACGACGGTAGCCAGGTCATCCATAGATCGATTTGATGGCGCACCCAGCATTTTTTCTAAACGCTTTATGGGACACAGTAAAGCGAGAAGTAAGGCGCGTGTGCGATCTTTCTTTTCGACAGAAGCCATAATGTCTTCCAGATAAATTGCTTCCCCTGGTATATGAATATCGATGGGGGCATTGGTTAGAAAGGCATTGGCGGTTATGACGTATTTCATCTTACATTGGGATGCCGATGTCTGCAGCGATTCCACGGAGCCGGTATAATTCATGTTTACCGGAACTTTCCCCATCATCTGGAGAGCAATATTGACCAGTGTGCCTCCCACCGACTGGGGCAGAATAACCCCCACCATGTGTTCCGATTTTAAAGTGTCTTTAAGTTTCGTGGCGAGAATAATGGCGCCAGTGAGTGTTTTGATAGTATTTAAACTGCCCGAACGGGCATCAGCTACACAGGGTTTCAGGGGATAACGCCGTGCCTTTTTTATAAAAAGCTGGTGCAGTAATTTTTCGTTTCCCTGCCGATGCGAATACGCCTGTGTACCCAATTCCTGGATGGCACTTCGCAGTTCAAATGCGTTGCTGTCCGACGGGACGGGTTTGCCATACACAATGCTGATAGGAAACGGAATTTTCTTTGGGCGTTTCCAGAAAAATTTCCCATCGGAAAAGCTGAAGATACTCCCCCAGACTTGGTCGATATGCACAGGAATAATCGGCGCATCCACGCCCTGCATGATGCGTTCAAATCCTTTGCGGAATGGAAGCATCTGGCCCGTTCGGGTAATCTGCCCCTCGGCAAAAATGCAGACCAGATCCCCGTCCTTTAACGCTTCGGTAGCAGTACGCAATGACTGCACAACCTCACGAGGACCGCCACCAGCGGATATGGGAATAGCGCCCATCATCTTGGCCAGCGGYTTGATCCAGGGGACTTCGTAAATGCCCTGATACATGATAAAKCGAACACGTCTATCCATGGATGCCACTATCACCAACGCGTCCAAAAAGGAAGTATGATTTGCTACCAGCAGGCCGCCTCCCGATTCAGGAATATTCTGCAGACCTGCCACGCGGAGTCGGTAGATGGTATTGGCCAAAATCCACAAGAAAAACCGAAGTATAAATATGGGCAGTACCAGGCTAATGTACAATCCGATACCAAGCGACATGACGGCTGACAACGCAAATACAACGTAAGGACTCACGGCCATTTTACCCAAGGCGAACATAAGTCCACTGGCCGCCAGCATACCCACGAATGTGAGCATGTTGGTGATGGACATGACAACACCGCGCATGTGAGCTGGACTGCGCTGCTGGATTACTGAGGCCAAAGGCACATCGAAGATACCCGCAAAAAAGCCCAGGCCGAAGAGCAGTACCATGCTGCCCTGCATCCCGAATACAGGCCAGGCCAAAAATGCAGCGCAGACGGACATCCCCAGAGCACCCAAAGGTATCAGGCCTACCTCGATTTTTCCTCGGGATATATATCCAGCCGATACGGCACCCAAAGCGATACCCATGGCAAGCGCGACCAGCATCATACTGTTTGATGTTTCGTCCAAACCCAGCGTCACCGTGTTATATGAAACCAGGTTTATTTGAATCATCACGCCGGCAAACCAGAAATATACATAAGCCAACACCGAGAGCCACAGCCAGCGATCCGCAGCGTAACATTTGAAAGTTTCCTTCAAGCCGGCCCAGGGATTGGGTGTGATATTTACCGTCGGGTTGGCGGCAGGCGGCTTAAATACATTTCGAGCAAGCATGACACCTATGAAGGCAAGACCAATGAGGAGTACGGATGCCAAGTGAAGTTGTCCTATACTCTCAAGATACTTATAGAGAGGGCCTGCCATCCCCACCCCCACGATGATAGCCAGCATGGTGAACATCTGCATCATGCCATTACCCCAGGACAGGCGTGATTCAGGCAGGGCTTCGGGTAAAATACCGTATTTTGCCGGACTGAACATGGCGCTTTGCGTAGCCATAAGGAACAAGACAACCCACAGGAAATTCGGATTGCCGGAGAACACCGCCATCAGCCCCACGCTCATGATTACCACCTCAAGCACTTTGGTGGCTAAAACAATAGTTTGCTTGCTTACCCGATCTGACAATACCCCGAAGAAGCCGGGGAAAAGAATATAGGGTAACGAAAATAACGCTGTAGCAATGGCTGCGATGCCGCTGGATGTCTCAATATCAATCGTCGTCGCGGCATCCATGAGCAAGTAAATAATAATCCACTTGAACAAATTATCGCTGAACGCTCCCTGGAACATAACGCCCATGAGCGACCAGAAACCTTTTTGAAATTTTGATTTGTCGTAGGTTTGTGCAGCCATCCCTAGTACCTTTTCATCGTAAGTTTTTTCCTGAGGGAGCGATTATTCCCCGGAGGGAGCCGCCTGCATTTTCAATACCCGATGACGTGCTTTTTCCAGAGAACTGATAAGGGATTGACAATCGTCATCCGATAAATCGGACAGTGCCTGGTGAATTTCAGCTCGATACAGCGGTTCAACTTTTTCGATAAGCGCCGCGCCATCTTCGGTAAGCTGTACATGATGTATGCGGCGGTTGCCCGGAACATTCACGCGTACTACCAAGTTCTTGCTTTCCAGCTTATCCAGCACCGACGTGATACTCGCACGCGTCACCACCAGCCGCTTACCCAGCTCGGCCTGGGTGATATCTTCCACCGCAAATTTTAATGCGAACAGCACATTGAACTGTGCCTCAGTCAGGTCGAACTGACGAAATAATTGCGCCCCTTTTGCCGAAAACAGGATGGACGTGCGCACAATGCTCAAGGCCGTTTCATGCCGGATATCCTGGAAGGGTGCCTGGAGTCCTAATTCATGTTGCAAAGTCATAATTTCCATCCTGTTCGTTAGGGTTCAAGAAGAACCACATAATCTCGCCTGCAGCCATGCAGCATACGGAATGATAAAATTAGTCCCGTAAGAATGTGGAAATAATACCAGATCAATACCGATTCTAACAGTAAGGTTTCAAATAATATTGATTTTGATCGATTAGATCGAAATAGATTGATAGGGAGGAGTTGTATCTTATACAGGTATAAAGGGTTAGGCTAATTTGGCTGGTGCAGGGATGACAATAGATCAGATTGAGCTTCTTTAAGCCAAGGTCGCTTTCTCGAGTAAGAATCCATAAACGAAGACAAGCGCTCGTCAGTCAAATCGATTTCGTGCATGCTGTGTAAGAGTGAGCGAACATCCCTCTTCAATTTGAGAAGATCCTCTGGCGCAACCAATTTCATGTCATACCAATCCGTAATGATCAACCGGGTCGCATCATCGTATTGAATGAGCACATTTTCCAGTTCAAAATGCCCATGAGCCATGCCTTCCGTGTGAATATGGCCCAACAGTTCTCCCAATTTTATCAAGACTTCTTCCCTGTTCATGGGATTCACATTCGGATCGGAAAAGAAATCTTTCAGCGTACGCGTACTCTGCCTGTATTCGGTTACCAGAAGCGTATCGAGGGAGCCAGTGAGCAAACGAGGCGTACCCAACAATCGATAATGTATGACCGGGATGTAGTGGCGTTCCGCGTGGCCCGTGTTGCGCCAATCGTTCGTAGCCTCGTCCTGGCCCAAGATAGCCTGCCGAAAGTGATTCCACGAATAATTATATCCCCAGCGAACAAACCAGGAAGGAGCGTTGGGTTTCGGAGTAAATTTATAGCATCGACCATGGTCGGAGTGGCTGAGCAATTCCCAGCGAGGATTTTGCTCTGTAACCTCATCAATACAAAGCACTTGCTCGATTACAGAGTCAGGTAATTCGTTGACAAGAATCGGCGAAGTTTTTTGGGTTTTGTCCATTTAGAGCCTGGTGTGGCCTTAGGTGATTGTAGTAAATCATGTAATCTAATAATTCCTTTTTAAAGTGCTCAATAGACTCAAAGTATGTGCCATCGATAAGGTCTTCATTCAGGGTACGCCAGATGCGCTCAACCTTTCCGTTGGTCTGAGGTCTATAGGGCCTTGTGTGGCGATGTTTAATACCCGTTTCGATTAATAAACGCTCAAAGGGATGATGATCCTTATTGCTCGATCCTCTGGGGCCAAACTCAGGCCCGTTATCGGTCAGGATTTCTGCAAAACGTATATCATAGCGGCTGGCTATCTGGTTCAAACAATGCAACGTCGCAAACATGACACTGATCGATTTGATATCTTCTACCACTTCCGCCCAGGCGATACGGGTACAACTATCTATCAGACACACGACATAATAACGCTTGGAATCGGAGGCGATCAGGTCTCTCGACAGGTAATGGCAATCAATATGCCCCAACTCTCCAGCCTTTTTCTTGATAATACGGCGTTTTTCTTCTTTCATGGGTTGCGCCAGCTTGTTTTTACCATGACGCTTGAGAATATTGTAAATACAGCTGGGTGAAGGTGTCCTGACTCCTAACTGGCTTCGCAATATGCTATTGATCTCGTACTTGTTACAACCTCGATCCCGCTCTTGCAAAACCATCGCTTCGATGGCTGGATCGGTACGGCGGCTCCTGTATTTGGGACCACGTTTGCCGGGAAGTAATTGCGAACTATCACATCCACTTTGGCGGTAGCGACCATAATATTTCAAAAATGTCTGCGCACAGGTTCCATGAG
>NVWG01000065.1 GCA_002746185.1 Candidatus Hydrogenedentota bacterium | reverse complement strand
GTTSCTTTNCATGGCGATGCGAATATGAGYACRGAMGAAATCAATACGTTTGTTGACTGGGTGAATCAGGGTGCAAAGAAAGGGAATCCTGCTGACCTGCCTCCCAAGAAGGAATTTAATACATTTGAAGGGGGCTGGACGCATCGTGTTCCTGATATCGTGCTTCAGGCTAAAGAACCTTTTGTTGTAGGCGCCGATGTAACGGACCTCTATTATTGTATGGAAATCCCTTTTGGTGTGGATCAGGAAATGTGGCTTAAAGGCGTTGAATTTCAGGCTGGCAACTCTGAAGTCGTTCATCACTTCATTCTTTTTGAGGATACGCGGGGAACATTCGCAAAACTTGATGCCACTACACCGGAGCCGGGCTGTGAATGCTCCGATATGGATACATTAGGCGGTGCGCGGATCATYCAGATGTGGGMTCCCGGTAATGTAGCACCGCTCAGTCCGGAWGGGGTGGGTCAGAAATTGACTAAAGGCAAGAACCTGATTCTGCAAACCCACTATTACAACGCTACGGGAATAGAACAGACAGACCATTCCAGTATTGCGCTGCATTTGGCTTCACCGGAAGAGACCATAGATAAACAAATTCGCGCACTGATGGTGGTACAGCCCATGCTCGATATCAAGGCTGGCGATCCGAACTCGCAGCATACGGCTATATCCACCGCCATGAGGGATATGACCATGTATTCCGTTGGAGGGCACATGCATCTGCGCGGGAAAAATATCAGTCAATCGCTACGGCTCCCCGATTCCGACCGAGAAATGATCATGCTCGATATACCGGAGTACGATTTTGACTGGCAATTCACGTATCCTTTTGCCCAGCCGTGGAAAATCCCTAAAGGGTCCAAGTTCATCATGCGCAGTACCCACGATAACTCCGATGGCAACCCGCTTAATCCTGACCCCACTGTCGATGTGAAATGGGGACTCTTCTCCGGTGATGAAATGGCTTTCACGGGCGGATCATACACCTTCGATGACGAGCAGCTCGGTATTACGCCTCTGCCGTTGTCCGATGCAGACCGGGCAAGGCTGACGAATAAAAAGAAACCATCTACCGATTAGTCCGCACGAAAAGTAACACCATACCGCTAGGGAGTTGTGACGTAATTGTCGCAACTCCCTACTTTTTATAGGGAATCTTGCACTGATTCACACAATGAGATTCACACTAGAGGGTTAATTTTCAATTCGGTATAGATGCGTCTTGGTTCGCATGATGAGCGAGGAGCCGAGCATGGCGGGGGAGGCCATACACCCGTCATCAAGGCGGTTTTCGCTCAGAACCTCCATTGTTCGCCCCGTTTTCAGCACGGTTGTTTTTCCCTGGGTGCTGAAAAAGTATAGCTTGCCTCCGGCGTATAGGGGTGAAGCGACGTAGTTGCCTCCGATATGTTCCTGCCAGAGTTCCTCGCCGCTTGCCGCGTCCAGACACGTCACATCGCCCCGGTCAGAACCGAGATACAGCAGCCCGTCAACCAGCAGCGAAGAAGGGGTTGTGGGAAGTCTTCTGTCATTTACACTCCAGGTAACGTGGGTGTCGGTGATGTCGCCTTCACCGTCTACACGAATGGCGATAAGATTCGTGGGTGAATACCCGGTTGTCACATATATGATTCCATCAGCGAATACGGGGCGAATCTGCGCACTGTGACTCTTGTGTCGTACATTCCATATCTCTTCACCTGTGCGCGGGTCATACGCAAAAACGCTAAAGGAGCCGGGACTGATCATAAGTGGTTTACCTTGGGATTCTATGATTACCGGAGTGGAGTACGCCTTTCGATAGTCCCCTTGCGCCTTGGGCTTGCCGTCTGCATCCAGATCGTCGAACACGGTGGATCGATCCGTGCGCCACACCGTCTCGCCAGTCATCTTGTTCAGCGCGGTGAGGTACTGTACATCAACCCCGTCGAATGTGAGGATGAGCAAATCCTCGAAGAGTATGGGGGAAGATCCTGGGCCGCGAAAGTGTCGGCACTTCAGGTCGTCCCGCTTCCACAACACCTCTCCTGTTGTGGTATCCAGACACGCTGTACCGTAACTGCCGAAATGAACATAAACCCGGTCCCCTTCCAATACTGGTGACGGGGACGCATAACAATTCACATTGTTACCCAACGGCTCCGGGCTGTCCGAATGAAAAAGGCGTTCGTTCTGTACGATTTCTCCTGTGTCGGCATCAATTTGAATGACATAGTAATCGGAACCCTCTTCGGTGGCGGTGGTAAGCCAAATCTGRTCWTCKGATACAGCGGGACTGGACCAGCCTTTATGTGGAATRGGGGTCTTCCACACCACATTTTTYGTTTCGCTCCACTCGTTGGGCGCATCAGGCGCGCCGATAGCATGCCCATTGCCCAGCGGACCTCTGAACTGCGGCCAGTGGTCTTGGGCATGGGTATTCACTGACAGCGTCCCAAACAAGATGAATAATGTGAAGAGTTTCGTGATTGTAGATTTTAACATCCTGGCTCCTCGGCAAGTGGTAGTAGGGATTCGTAATTTATGTGGTTACTATTTATAGCACATTCCGAGGCTTGGGAAGCAATGACGACAGGAAGAAAATGCTTCGATTTCGCGTTCTGTAACTTGCTCGTCCGCCAAAATTGGTCGGATATCCCAGAACTTGTCCCATACCCTGACTTGAAATTATGGGGTGTGAATAGGTGCGTTGGAGACCCGTTCCGGGGTGGTGCCGTACGGTATATGGGGGTGGTTTGTGGCACAGTCGCCCTCGGCTGTGTATTGATGAATGGTTCGGGCGGTTCGCGAACCGCCCCTACGAATCTAAAGACCCCGCTACAACGAAAATTATTATTACTGTATGCTGATATTTGTTACTGTAATTTCTGTTAGAAAATTGGAGTGTAAAATGACTATCGTTAAAATCATCTTGGCTATCTTCCTTCCCCCGGTAGCCGCATTTTTACAAGTGGGCATCGGTCTTCACTTTTGGATGAATATTGTGCTGACGCTGTTGGGATATTTTCCCGGTTTGGTTCATGCACTCTGGTTGGTTGCGTCGGACAAATAAGGCTGGCTGGAGACCCGTTCCGGGGTATGCCGCACGGTATATGGGGGCGGTGTCTGAGTCCGAATACCCCGCCACAACTGATGATGGTTATTCAATTTCCTGAATTTCCAGAATCTGCGGTTAAAAAATAYGTGTACATCGATGACATCTTTGGATACAAAGGCTTGGNCACTGAGGATGATRAGATTGCCGCACTTCGCTTTGCTTCGTTCGCAATGACATGTTTTGTTATTTCTCTTATTGGAGATGCTTTGCATCTGTCTATTTCAACACAGCCGGGGGCGGCTATGCCACACTTTGGTTATCTGTGGAATCGGCGCATCTGCGGATAAAAAAGAGTTTGTACGTGTTCAGGATTTCTCGCCCTTCAGGAGTCGTAGACCGTTAAAAACGACGAGGAGGGATGCGCCCATGTCGGCAGCGATGGCCATCCAGAGTGTGGCGAGTCCGAACATGGCGAGACCGATGAAGATGAGTTTGAGTCCCAAAGCAAAGACGATATTTTGCTTGATGATGGTGAGGGTGCGGCGGGAGTGACGGATGAGCCAGGGGAGTTTGGACAGGTCATCGGACATGAGGGCGATGTCGGCGGTCTCGATGGCGGTATCCGACCCGGCGGCACCCATGGCGATTCCCAGAGAAGATGCAGCCAGGGCGGGGGCATCATTGATACCGTCGCCTACCATGGCGGTTTCTCCGTAACGGCTGCGCAGGTCTTCGATGAGGCTTACTTTGTCTTCAGGCAGCAGCCCCGCATGTACTTCGGTGATGCCGGCTTCTTTGGCAATCGCGTCGGCAGTGCCCTGGTTGTCTCCAGTGAGCATAACAAGGTGGTCGATGCCTGCGTCGTGCAGATCCCGGACGAAGGCGGGAGTATCGTCCCGAAGATTATCGGCTACCCCGATCACGCCGCACAGGTGCTTTTCATTTCCTATGGCGACGATGGTATGCCCGGTGTTTTCCAGTTCGGCTACTTCGGCGTGGTCGCTGCAGTCATCCAGACCTTTTTCATCCAGCAGACGGTGGCTTCCGAGCCAATAGGATTGGCCGTTCCATCGGGCTTCAGCACCTTTCCCGGGCAGGTTGCGAAAATCTTCGGCAGGCTCCACGTTGAGATTGCGTTCCTTCGCGGCGTTGAGTATGGCGTGGGCGATAGGGTGATCGCTGTGGGCTTCCATCATGGCGGCACGTTCCAGGAGTTCATCGGCGCTGTGTCCGTTGTAGGGGATGATGCGTTTTACGGCGGGGCGGCCTTCGGTGAGGGTGCCTGTTTTGTCGAACGCCACAGCCTTGAGCCGGGCAGGGGCTTCGAGATAGAGGCCGCCTTTGATGAGTACACCGTTTCGGGCGGCGGAGGTCAGGCCGGAGACGATACTGACGGGGGTGGAAATGACGAGGGCGCAGGRACAGGCGATAACGAGGATGACAAGGCCCTGATAGATGGATGCCTGCCATTCATGACCCAGGAGGAGTGGGGGAATGATGGCGATGAGCAGTGCCAAGGCCATCATGATAGGGGTATACACTCGGGCGAACTTCTCGATCCATTGTTCGCTGGGGGCACGCCGCGTCTGGGCTTCCTCTACCATGCGGATGATGCGGGCTAACGTGGTATCGTCGGCTGTTCGGGTAACTTTAAATTCAATGGCGCCGTCTTCGTTGATGGTGCCCGCGAAAATATCGTCGCCGATAGTTTTGGATACCGGCATGGACTCCCCAGTGATGGGCGCCTCGTTGAGGGACGTGTGCCCTTGTGTGATGGTACCGTCCAGCGGGATACGTTCGCCGGGACGTACGATGACTGTTGCATCAGCGGGAACTTCCGCGACAGGTTTTTCCAGAATGTCACCATCGCCGGAACAATAATATCGCGCCATGGCTGGGGTCAGATCCATGATGGAAGTGATGGCTTTGCGAGCGCGGCCAACGCTCCATGTTTCAAGAAGGAGGGCGAGAGAAAAGAGGAACGCGACCATGGCGCCTTCCATCCATTCATTGATAATGACGGCCCCAATGACGGCGGAAGCCATTAGAAAATTCATATCCGGTGCTATGCGGCGTATAGCGCCGAAGGCTTTGGGAAAGACGAACCAGAGACCTGCCACGATGGCGATGCCGTAGAGGGCGATGGACAGCCATGGGTAGGTGTGGTCTTCGCCGCGCTGGCCGAGTGCATCGGACCAGGAATGGGTGGCACCGTGGAATGCGGTGCCGATGAGTACGCCTGTACCGCTGGCGGCGCAGAGAATTTCCCGTAGATTGCGCTGGATAAAAGGTTGGGTCTTCCCATTTTGAGACTGGGCAACATGTTCCGTCCAGGGTATGGTTCTTAGCCCTGTCTTGTTTACTGCCGCCATGAGTTCACTTTCGGAGGGCAGCTCCGGAGATTCCTTGATGATGAGTTTACCGTTTAGAAGATCAAACGAGATGTCTTCCTCGTTGGGGATGAGGGGGCGCAGCTGTTTTTTTATGATGGCCACTTCTTCAGCGCAATCGAGTCCGTATACTTTGTAATTTAAATAAGTCATACACGAAGTATACTCTTATTGATAATATTTATCAATAGCAAATTTTACACTATTTTTGACCTTAATTAGCTGAAATGGATTATATCGGGTAAAATTAACTCGATAATCAATTATGGATGATTTTATTCATTCATTACTAAACATTATTGTACTGATGGGGGGAAGACATTGAGGATTCTAATAGCCGATGATGATGCCTTTATGCAGGAAATGCTGGCCCAATTGATGAATAATTGGGGGTATTCGTACGAAATAGTGTCCGATGGCAAGGCCGCTTTAGAAAAGATTACGAAATCTGATGATCCGCCGGACTTAGTCATTTTGGATTGGCTTATGCCCAAGCTGGATGGTGTTGATGTGTGCCGGATTATACGTAAGCTACCTGATAACCCATTCTGTTACGTTATTTTATTGAGCGGTAAAGACGCAACGAAGGATGTGGTGGAAGGCCTGGAAGCCGGKGCTGACGATTATCTTTCCAAGCCCTATCATCCTGATGAACTCCTGTCTCGTATTCGAGCGGGGGAGCGCATCGTTAAACTCCAGGAGAGTTTGGCTGAAGCAAACGAAAAATTAACCCGGTTGGCAAACACCGACAGTCTGACACAGCTCATGAATCGGCCTGCTATAGTGGATCAGCTGGAGCGTGAGATAACGCGAGCCAAGAGAACGAATACACCGCTGGCAGTAGTTATGGCCGATGTGGATCATTTCAAAAATGTAAACGATACTTATGGACATACCGCTGGGGACGCGGTATTGGTGGAATTTTCCAAACGAGTTGGAAATTTTGTTCGCAAGTATGATTCCTTGGGCCGGTATGGTGGCGAAGAATTTCTGATTCTGCTGCCCGGTCTGCCTGCGGAAGCGGCATCCAGAGTAGTAGAGCGTTTTCGGGAGAAAATCAGTGAGTCTCCTTTTCAGGCAGAGGGTGTTGAAATCCCGGTGACCACCAGTTTTGGCGTGGCCTGGTTTACGCCTGAAGCGTTGCCCGATGTAAAGCAGGYRGTGAAASAAGCTGATRMRTTAYTGTATRYGGCRAAGAATGGCGGACGTAACARGGTGGAATGCARCCAATTTACTAAAGCGGTATCGGAAGGTCTCATTACACGTTGAAACTTTTCGGGTGATCCCGTAGTCTTACTCTCAGAACCAGTGYATCGGCAAAAAATGCCAATTACCCTATATCGGGAGTGTAATCATGTTGCGAGAAGAGGCCGACAAGCGAATTTTGGACTGGGCCATGATCATTCATTTAAGTGCGCTGGTAGGCGTATTCGGTGGACCTATACCGTTTGGAAATATATTAGCTCCGGTTGTTTTGTGGATTCTCAAGGGCAAGGAGCATCCATATATTGATGAGCAAGGCCGGGAAGCGATCAACTTCCAGATAAATATGATGCTCTATTATATTGCTGCTTTTTTCCTGTTAATATTCGGAATTGGTATCCCTATATTTATCGGTTTGAGTATTATGAACGTAGTGTTCATCATCAAAGCCGCAATTAAGGTCCGGGATGGCTACCATTATAAATACCCTACCTTGATTCGTTTTATGTAAAGGTGATGGTTAACGAATTCGCCCGGATTCATCGTAGCCCAGGTCGGACATTGTTTGTAAGAACAGCTCACGCCATTCTTCCCGAATAGCGAATGGCTCTTTGACGGGCGGCCTGGWCACGGTATCGCAGGCATATTTCATAAACACCGGGTCCGGTTCCAGATCGCAAAATACGCTGATTTCCCCAAAAGTCTTTTCCGGTTCGGCGCACAGGGTTTCGTAACGAATCATCAGGAAGTCGTCGGGGTGCTTGGTCTGTTGTTTTAGTCCTTCCTGCATGGTGAGAATCCACTCCACTACCGCACGGTCGATTTGGGAATCCAAATTTCTCAGTAGATCCAGATGATCTTTCCAGTCAGGGTCATGCGCGGCGATTTCCTCGACCAGTGTATTCCATTTGCGGTCATTCTCGCCCCACCAATCCTGGGTTGCGCCCTGGTGTTCCGTCCCGTGGCTGTCCGACCAGGAGGCGATGGACTGAACRGCATCCCATCCATTGCGAACRARAAARAGAAATTTGGCATCGGGGAAGATAGCTTTGACGAAAGGGACCCGGAATATCATTTCCTGGTATTTATCTACAACGCGGCGGGAGAAGGTGGTGGTCAGGTATTCGGCATAAAGGCGGTGGGCGCTGCGTATAATTTTGGCGTTTGCATCGCGTTCACGTAATCTATATTTACCAGGGATCTGTGAATAGCTTCCGATGATATCTTCGTTTGGATATACAGAATGCCATAGAGCTTTGGGTTCGTTGAGGAATCCCGCATCACGGTGCATGGAGAGGAGGACACCGAGCAGGGTGGTGCCGCTTCGGCCTGTGCCCACGATATATATGGGCTGAACAACTTTTCTTAGTTGCGGCAGTCGTTTAGCTAAAGCGAAATGGGCGAATACGAGAGGGTTTATCCATTGGCCCCGGGTGGTGAGGGGGCGCCCTTCGTAGAAGGTATAGCTCAGAAGTCGACTCCAAATTTTCCAGGGGCGAGTTCGGATGTATTTACGTGAGAGTTGGGCGGGCATAAGGATCCAAGYGKGTTTGCGATTGGTTTCATGATGAGTGTAGCGGATTTTGGAGAAAGATGCATCTTCGTTTAATAGGTTTGCGGCATTGCGCATATCCCGAATGATGGCGTAGAATGGCTCCAAGTCACTTAACATGAGGAACACGGTTTTGAATATATTTAGACGGAAGTATTTTCCTGCAATTATTTTGATGGCAGCTGTTTTGGTACCGGGGCTGAGCGGCAATAGTTGGGCGCAGGACGAAACGCCGGAAGCAGCAACGGAAGCGACCCCCTTGTCCGTAATTCAGGAATCGGTCGATCTGTCATCACCTCGTGCGACCATATCCACCTTTCTGAATGCCATGAATGCGATAGAATCGGGAAAAGTGGAATATTGGCCTGCTGCGCTGGAGTGCATATACCTGTTGGACTTGGATGGGGAGGAGCGGGTACAGACCGGGGAAGCATTGGCGAATCGGCTATATGAAGTATTGAATTCGTTGACTATCGATWTAGAKGCCATCCCCGAKACYTTAGAWGAACGTWCCTTTACAGCGAACTTGGGAGAGTCCGGGGATAYTCCTCTGGAGTTYCTGCARAACAACGAAGACGAYTACTGGCGGTTCCGCCGYAGTTTYCTGGAGCGYGAAGTAGAAACGCTACAAGAAACAGCCGATGAGGAAGCGGAGGAAGTCGAGCCCATTGCCGATGATGTGAATCCTCTCTTGGCCACGCCGCGACGAACCATGCAGACGTTTATTGAGGGCGTGAATTCATGGGACGACGGTGGCGCAGAACAAGCACTCCTGGCTCTGGATTTATCTTGGCTTCCGGATAATATTCGTCAGGAGACTGGCGAAAATATGGCGTTGGACCTGAAATACATTTTCGATCGCCACAAATTGGTGGTATATCAATCGATTAGTGATGATGCTTCAGGGGAAAAGTATGTGCATCTGAGCGAAGGATCGCGGCGTATTGAGATCGTGCCGGTGCCGGTGACAGAAGGGGGCGAATCTGTAGAATGGAAATTCAGTCAGGCATCCCTGAAGAATATCGACATCTTGCTGACGCTGTTTTACACTCGCCCGGTGGTCTCCGGTGCTATAGACACCTCTTCACTGAGTTTCTCCCTGCGAATACAGGAATGGATGGCGAAGAATTACCCCTTCTTGGCCAAGAAAATTGTGATTCTGGAAAACTGGCAATGGATGGGCATGTTCATCAGCATTCTGCTGGGTATGGTCGTAAGCCGAATTATCGCATTTATTCTGCTGCTGTTTGTGCGCCGTTTCTTTAATCAAGAACATTTGAAACTGGATAAAAAGCTTGAACGTGATTTTGTCCGACCTCTGCGGGTAGCTCTGATGGCGTGGGTGTGGTGGATAGCATTGAAGCCGCTGGATTTTCCACCTGAAATCCTAGTGTACCTGAAGACCATCATTATTACCATATCGTCTTCGTCATTTGTATGGGCGGTATACAGGTTGGTAGATATTATCGGAACGTATATCGGGGAGAAAGCGTTAAAATCTGAAAATAAGTACGACGACATGGTGGTTCCGCTGATTGTTCGGGCGTTGAAAGTATTTGTGCTGGGCGCGGGTGTGATTTTCGTGGCGCAGGTTAATGACTGGCCCTACGAAACCGCTTTGGCTGGGGTAGGGTTGGGTGGTTTGGCCTTTGCGCTGGCGGCGCAGGATACGATAGGGAATATCTTCGGGTCGTTGACCGTGATGATGGACCGTCCGTTTCAGATTGGAGATTGGGTTCAGATTGGCGACGTGGATGGGAATGTGGAGTCGGTGGGTATTCGCAGTACGCGCATTCGTACCTTTTATAATTCACTTATTACCGTGCCCAACGCGCAGCTCACCAGCGCTATTGTAGATAACTACGGTGCAAGACGGTATCGCCGCATTAAAATGAATATCGGCATTACCTACGATACGCCGCCGGATAAGATAGAGGCGTTTTGCGAGGGTATTCGTGAACTGATTCGTCAGCATCCCTATACGCGAAAAGATTATTTCCACGTCTATCTGAATACCTTCGGAGATTCGTCGCTGAATATCCTGTTGTACTGTTTTCACGAGTGCCCGGATTGGTCCACAGAATTGCGCGAGCGGCATCGGCTCATGCTGGATGTCATGCGGTTGGCAGAGCGCATGGGCGTGGAGTTCGCGTTCCCCACTACTACGATGTACGTGAATCCCGGCGGGGATGTTCCGCAGAACAAAGCCGGCATTCAAATTGAACCCAATGATGCTATGCAGCAGGGGCGCAAGTTGGCAGACGGGATCATCCACGATTTCATGGGAAAAACTCCCCAGGTACCGCCTCCAGTCTCGTTTGATATTCCATCTCAGGGTTTTGAGGATACAGGTGGAGACAACGATAGCTAGCTTTATCATCTTTTCTAGTATTCACGTTGCATGGCGGATATTCCTGTTTTAACGGTATAATCCATGTTAATGTGGGCAGTGTATTTTTATATTGCTTGATTCATGACAACGCGTAATGAGGCAAGTGCATGGCGAAAGAAGATGTGTGGGCGCCAGAAGCTGCTGACGAAGAAGAAATTCATACACGTCAGATTTATAGCATCACCTGCAAATGCGAAAACAAAATGCGTGTACGCCGGAAACATTTTGGGCGTATGTGTCGTTGTACCAAGTGCAAATTTCCTATTTATGTCACCTTCGATAATGTAACCCCGCCGCCATCCGCTGCTGACCGATCTCTTCCCCGTCATTTCAAAGAAGAAGAAGTGCCTGTGCGCTGGAAATCCGGTGATTTGTTTATGGAGCTCTACCGGGTACGGGAGGTGCTGGGCGAAGGGGGCATGGGGATTGTCTATAAAGTGGATCATCGGGGGTGGGGATGCGCTCTGGCGGTGWAATGCCCCAGTGCCAAACTTTTGGAAGATAAAGTTTGGGTGGACCAGTTTGAACACGAATGCGAAACCTGGATTAAACTACGGCCCCATCCGAATATTGTTGAATGTTATTACATGCGCCGCATGGCCGGGATACCCCGGTTGTTTGTGGAATATGTTGACGGTAAAGATCTGGGATATTACATCGAAGAAAAATTACTGTATGCGGGCAACCACGACATGGCACTGCAGCGCATGCTGGATGTAGCCATTCAATTCTGCTGGGGACTGCATCACGCCCACGAGCAGGGGATTATTCATCAGGATGTTAAACCCCACAATGCCATCATTGCGAAGGACGGTACTATCAAGGTGACCGATTTCGGACTGGCGAAAGTATGGGTTTATACCGATGGCGGCAGTTCGTCGGGCTCCTCTCGCGGGTCTGGAGGTTCCAGCGGTTCTCGTGGCTCCAGGGGATCACAGGGAAGTCAGGGAAGCCAGACGGATGGAATGCGGATTAAAGGATCCAGCGGCGGGACCCCTACCTATCGTTCCCGAGATCATAAAGTATACGGGGAAATTACCCTGCATGCGGATATCTGGAGTTGGGGCGTATCCATGATCGAGATGTTTGCCGGGGATGTGTATTGGACACAAGGCAGTGATGCGATGAACGTGCTGGAGAATTTGTTGGCCCACGGATCGCGATACGATGTAATTCCTGAATTGCCGTTGAAATTTCAGGTAATACTTAAACAATGCTTCGAGGACGATAGAGAGAAACGTCCGGTTGATATGCAGGTTATTGCAGACACGCTGGTGGAAATATATGGGGAAGAATGCGGGGTGAAGTATGAGCGGGAGCAGCCCAAGCCTTCCTATACTACCATCGACATCATAAATAACCGGGCTGTTTCGCTGTTGGATTTAGACATGGGAAGAGAAGCTGAGGCGTTGTGGGCTGAAGTGCTGGAAGAAGATCCCATCCATATTGAGAGCATATATAATCGCGGATTGTATTTCTGGCGGAAGGGTAAAATTACCGATGCGCAGATTGTGGAATTGATGTATAAGCTGTGTTCGGTTCACCCTAATGACTGGAAACCCCCTTACTTACTAGCGCGTATATTGGTGGAACGGGGAGACAGTGCTATTGCACAGCAGGTACTAGAAGGGATACCCCAATCCAAAGATAACCGTAGGGATATCGCCTTTGGACTGGCCATGACACAAAACCAGGTGCGTCGGGATAAAAAGCTGGTCTGGGAATTTAATCCCGATTCGATTCAAGTGTCTGCCGTGTCACTGTCTTTCGACGGGTGGCGTGCTCTTACTGGAGGTGTTGGCGGACAAGTACGTATATGGGAAATCGCCACGCAAAAATGCACGTCGTTTCTTGAAGGACACACTAAACGTATTTATTCCGTATGCCTGAGTGATGAAGAGCGGATGGCAGTAAGTGCCAGCGCAGATAAAACATTGCGGCTCTGGGATCCCATCGAAAGTAAATGTCTGCATGTGCTGAAAGGGCATAAACGAGCCGTGCATGCCGCAGCGTTCACCCCGAATGGTAAACATGTTGTGTCTGGCAGTGCGGATGGGGCCGTGCTGCTGTGGGATACCCGGAAAGGTAAAGGCGTTCGGGCTTTTGTGGGCCATAAACGAAGCGTGAATGATGTAGTCGTCAGCCGCGATGGGAATCTTATTTTCTCGGCCAGTTCGGATGGTACCGTTCGTATGTGGGACTTGTGGAAAGGCGAATGCGTGAAAGAATTTGATCATGAGGGGGAACGCGTAACTTCGGTATGTGTCAACGCAGGGGGTACGGAGCTGATTACATCCTGTGGGACGAGTATTTTTATCTGGGATGTGGAGACCGGGGAAATTCTTCGTAAAATTCGAGGTCACCAAACGGAAATTTTCACCGTGCGTCTCAGTGAAAATGGACGGTATGCCCTTTCAGCTACCGGCATGGGGACTATCAAAATTTGGGATATTTTGACAGGCCAATGCCTGCGAAGTCTCAAAGGCCACGCGCCCGTAGCGCTCAGTCGGGATGGCCGCTACACCGTTTCTGCCGGGGCCCACGGTGATTTCAAAGTATGGGCCGTAAATATCGACGATGAACCTTATCCCGCCCAACCCATGCTCTGTCGGTAAGGGTAATAGGAACGTGGATTGATATAGGCGTTGTCTTGCAGTTTTTGTTGAAATTTTTTCAACTGTTAGAGTTTCTAGGCATGCCGTATTGAACCGTAATGAGATCGATATTTTTTCAGTTCGACGTTGATAGCCTGCCAGTTGCTTACAATAACACGCAATGGATTGAAAATTGAATCTTGAGCTATACGAATTGGTAGTAGCACAAGAACAAGGAATTGCAATATGGCACGAATTAGTAAACTGTTTTGAATGATGGCCTTACGAATCACATCAAGATATTCAATGCGTACTTCAAGATACTCGGGGGATTCCTCAATGGATTCTATAACCTTTGATGTACTATCATTTATGACTTCATAATTGATTACGAATCGCAACAATGTGAACATGTTTAAATTCTGACATGAACTGATGAAAAAGTTAATTCTATTTATCATATATGTAAATTCAGCATCGGATTCATTTATTTTTCCGTCAAGAGCCCTCATATATAAGTCGTCACGCACGGCGAACATTTTATAGCGAATGTTTAGAAGTGATGTTTGGAGAATAACTCGCTTCCAAATGAATAGCGCAGCTAAACCAAAGAAAGCAACAAAGATTCCATTCACGACCAGTTCCGCGATCTGTTCGTTATTCATCATTGGATCCTTCCAGTTTGTAGTTACTTGGTTTATAAGGTATATCTCTAGTGTACTTCGAATCAAGATCTTCCAATTCCTCAAATTTTACGTCTTCGTCGGACTTCATTTTTTCCTTCATTAGTTCGAAAGTCGCCTTTTTAAAATGTGTGTAATGCTTCTTATACTCTGATAATCGACTTACTTCTTTGCGGTGTACGGCCTCATTCCATATCAATCCAACTATCGTTAATAATACGTAAAAACTGAAGGCGATTGTGACGGAGTCATTGAAAATTCTATCGAGTAGTGTCGATAATGAAAATTGTACTGTGTCGGCTGCATCAGAACTATCCATTTGGTAAAATGGTATGCCAATTAGCAGTGCAAATATGACTAGAGTAAATAACTGAAACGAAGTGCCTTTGTCGAAAATCCCTAGGAATTTTAGCACAACTTCCTTTATGGCATCAATTCGCTTGATTTTCACATCGAACTTATTTGTAGCACGTGGTCTATTCTTCGCCATATATTTCCCTTCCTAAAAGACCTGTAAAGTTSTTGCGTCGACTACCTATACAGAATATGCATCTATGGTTAGTTGAAACTTAATTTCAACAGTATGTTCGGGGATAGCAGAAAGGCAAAGGGTTTCGTTTCCATGTAAACGAATACTTGTACCTGTACCGATACTTTCAATTCTATCGACTTCCCTTTCCCCGACTTTTATCAATATATGAGTATTTCTTATTGAAATGTGGCTTATAAAGATATGAGCAACTACAATTTGCTTAGAATCTAGACAATTGGTATATAGCAATCGTGTTTCATCCGGTTGTATTTCTATCTCCATAGTTGTTGTTGCACTCATCTGAAGTCTCCTTGGCAAGCTGGTTATTTTATCAATTCTGTCAATGATTAAATCACAATGAGGGATTCTCTGAATCTGTTGATCAACTGACCTTTTTATCTGTAATATTTAGGCTCACAGTGCGTTAAAAGGAGTTGTTATTTTCGAAGTAGTTTAGACGTACCACATAGTCCTTATTATGATTTATTTATGACAATAGCACATCTTAGTCTACATGCGAAATTGCCTTATCAAGGTGAAAAGTGTAAATTCGTGAACAGGTAAGGCATACTTGACAACAATCTTATGAATTGATACTCTTTATAACAATATATTGTAGGTTAAAAATTATGAATCACCTTATATGGTAGCATCTGCCAGTGGTCATGGGTCCCTGATTGGCGCTACGCTTGGAGGATACGAGGTCGTAGCGCTCATTGGACGAGGGGCGATGGGATCGGTGTATCTGGCCCGGGATATGAAGCTGAACCGGATGGTAGCACTCAAAGTGCTGCTGGGGAGTTTGGCTCGTACGCCGTCTTTGGTAAAGCAATTTCATCAGGAGGCGCAAAATTCAGCCCCGTTGAATCATCCAGGTATTGTACGTATTTATTCTGCGGGCATCGAAGACGGTACCCCGTATATCGCCATGGAATATGTGGACGGCGAGCCTCTTGATCGTTTCCTGAAGCGTAAGGGAAAGCTCAAGTGGGACGTAGCGCTGCATATCGGCGGTAAGCTGGCCCTGGCGTTGGAATGTGCGCATCAGCACCGAATTGTACACCTGGATGTTAAACCGTCCAATATCATGCTGGATAAATCAGGAAACATTCGCCTCACAGACTTCGGTATTTCTAAAATTCAATCGGATAATGCTGGGGACGGAAATAATTTCGTAGGCACCCCTCAATACATGTCGCCCGAACAGTTACTGAATAAAGGGGTGGACCCATCCAGCGATCTATACGCTTTGGGTGTGGTGTTGTTTCAAATGATGTCCGGTGAGCTTCCGTTTCRYGGAGAAAGCAGYGCGGCACTCATTAAGAGTATATGTACCGAAGAAGCACCTCGATTAAATAAACTGGATTCGGAAATTCCTGATGATGTTGCGCGTCTGGTGGCATATTTACTGGAGAAGAAAACAAAGGATCGCCCGGCCAATGCCAAGGTGGTATATGGTCTTACCAATCGGCTCCAACGTCAAAAAGGCGGCGGGTCGGTTTTATCGGAATCGTTGGATTCATTTATTCGGGATGCCACCGAGCCCCGGCCTTTCAGTAATGTATATCAGAAGACGAAGAGTCCATCGAAAATACGGAAAAAAATTGCCAAGGGTGGTACGGGTAAATCGGCTTCACACTACGCCTTGCCTTGGGGTAATTTCCTTCGTGGTGCAGTGATCGTGGTGTTGATGATGATTGCATTTGGAGTGGGGCCTGTCTGGGGGCGTATAGATCGTACGACTGACATCAACGAGGCGCCTGTATTGTTGAACAGCCAGATTCGCTCGGTATCCGCCGGGGTGGACGTGGTGGAACTTGAAAACAATGGGTATCAATACACGTATGTGAGCTGGGTAGGCCGCGAACCAGTGCTGTTGGTTGAGGTAGGCGGCAAGGCAGGGCGTTTATCTCAAGGTTCTCAGGGACTCATTGCTGTGGATTTGCAAAAGCGTCAGGTGCTTAGTGTGCATCCCCCGACGAGCCGCACATTGGATGTAAACTACGATTCGATTCGCACTGCATCGATTCWTCGTATATCCATTCCGCCATTACCGGAAACTTCGCCGCTGTACGGGGCTTATGTTACCCATATAACGGAATCGCGAACGGGAAAAGTGGTTTCGCTGGCTAAGCCGTGGAATGAATTGCGGCCTCGGCCTCAGATTTTGTATCGATCCACAACCCAGGAATGGATGTCTCCCAGCAGCGATACTGTAGAGGGAGATATTTTTTCCCGTTCCATAGCGCATCCCGATGGAAATTTATTGTGTATGGTGCTGATGGATTCAGAAACAGGSTTTCCTTATATCGTAGAGAAAAATATYGCTCAATCGGGCAATACCCGGGATGTGCTGCGTCGAACTACACCAAGTCCAGATATACTTCCGCAGAGCGTACGGTATTCTGCTGATGGCACGTATATATATTATCTTCGCAAGCGCGCACCGGCAGATGCGGACCTTTGGCGTGTACAATCGCAAAGTACCGAAGAAAACGGCCGACGTATTATTTCCGGGCTGGACGGTGGGGCCTATTCCCTTAGCCCGGCCAGTAATCACGTCCTGGTTTTACAGCGAAACCGTCGTTCCAGCGAATTCGAGATTGCCCTGATTCAAATTCCATCCGGCTTGAATGAATCGCATTTTGGTGTTGGACAAATCAGTGATTTCGCTTGGCATCCATCGAGTAATTACATATTAGCAGTACAGACCTGGGATACTGATATTCCGCAATTGGTGGTATTGGAAGCACAGGAACCGTATCGAGCCGCGAAAGTGACCAGGGTGAATAAAGGCGTGGGGCAGGCTTATGCCGTATCGCCAAGTGGTCGTCAAGTGGCCATGGTAGCAGGAAATAGTGCTATGCCTTCCTTGTTAGTATTAGACTGGGATACATTAGACGTTGAAACGAAACTGAATACAGTGGAGACGGCAGCCGGCTTGCGCAGCGGGGATTAGGGGGCGTTTGCGTGGATAGTA
The DNA here is from genome assembly GCA_002746185.1 of Candidatus Hydrogenedentota bacterium. Classification (GTDB taxonomy): domain Bacteria; phylum Hydrogenedentota; class Hydrogenedentia; order Hydrogenedentales. The sequence continues at coordinate 6,018 of NVWG01000065.1, read as the reverse complement.
TAGGAAACGCGGCCAGGGTTCATTCTATGTTTGGATCGTATGACATTATAGAAACAGTAGGGCAGGGCGGTATGGGTATCGTATACCGCGCTATGGATGTGTCTCTGGATCGTGAAGTGGCGGTGAAGGTTCTCAAAGAAGATCTCCGCACCCACCCTCAAGTCGTAGCCCGGTTTCAACGGGAGGCAGAAGCCTTTGCCAGCCTGAATCATCCGAATATCGTACACATTTATTCTGTTGGTGCCGTGGGGAAGATTCCCTATATTGCTATGGAGTTTATTCACGGCGAACCGCTCAGCGATATTATGAAGCGGGAACGTCGCATGGAATGGAAGCGCGTTTTACTGCTGGGTGAACAGGTAGCCAAGGCGTTGTCCACGGCCCACGATTCTCATATCATCCATCGTGATATAAAACCGGGAAATATTCTGGTAGGGAAGAATGACCACGCGTTTGTTACCGATTTCGGTATCGCCAAGATTCTTACGGCGGAAACTCAACTGACGGTGGAAGGTTCKCGATTGGGGACGCCGCAGTACATGTCGCCAGAGCGATGCCGTAACGAAGACGCCTTGGCATCAAGCGATTTATACTCCCTCGGTGTTTTGTTATTCCAAATGATTTCGGGTCGCTTGCCGTTTGAAGGGGCCAACCCCGTAGAATTGGTACATAAAATTATTTCCCAACCGGCAAAACGCCTTTCAGAATATTACCCGGAAATTCCACGGGATGTAGAGCGTTYAATTGCGTACCTGATAGAAAAAGAYCCACGGGACAGACCGCCATCCGGTTTGGAGTGGGCGGAACTGAGCGAACGGGTTCGTGAAGGGAAGCCGTTATTTGAAGATAGCGACGGTATGTCAGAGTCCATGCGTAATTTTCGGGAGACCATGCCCACCCCTACGCCGTTTGGATCAGGCAGCAGCTCGAATCTGTTAGACAATGGATTGATTGGAAGCATACGGAAGTGGTGGCGTCGGCTTGGCCCGTCTATGCAATGGGGGGTGATTAGCGTTCCTGTTTTGGTGATGGCGTTGTGGTTCGGCTTTCTCTACGACCGCATGGCGCATCGTGATTATGCTTACGACACCGTCGCGGGTTTGGAATACGACATGGCATCGTGGGAGCGTAATCTGGAGGCGGCCAGTATTTTGCAGGAAGCGCCGGGTGTTCGGCTCATTCAAGTACACATGCCTGGTTACACGGTATCGCCCATAATATGGATCGATTCGAACACGGCACTGGTAACACTCACGGGGCCGGATGGATCAGGAGAAACAGCACTGAGGGGAGCAGGGAGAATTTCTCTGGAATCTGGTGATATGGAATTGGTTTATCCGCCTGAACCCTTGGCGGAATTTTCTATATTGGCCGCACAAAGCGATAACGAACGTGTTTTGATATTGCGATCAAATATCTCTACCGGCTTTATGGATTTATTTACTGTGGATACGGCAAGCATACCGTTTACATCAGGATTCGCTGGAGATACTTCCTTCGGACTCATGTCTGAAGAACCAGAGTGGGCTCATGTAAATGGGGCTGTCTGGGTTGAATCACGCCAATCCTGGTTTATACATGGAATAGACAATGCGGCAGATGGGGATGAGGGGCTCTGGGAGTATCGGAAAAATGCCACAGCACCATCGCTTCTCTATTCGCCTGGCGAATCTATTCATTCCATCGTAGCTATCGAATCAGAGGTGTATTTTATTCGAGGTGATGAAAATGCACCCGGAAGTTTGGAAGTATGGTTGTTAAATTCAAATGACACTTCCCCTGTTCCGCTGGTATCAGAGGTGACATCTTTTACCCAGGCAAGTGTGGAAGCCAATGGTAAACGGATGGTATTGCCCATAGCGGACTCCAGGACAACCAATACTGAACTGCATCTGCTGGATGCCTCTACTGGCGAGAATTTGGCGCGGCTTGGTCCAGGTTCCCATGCGGCTTGGCATCCATCGGGTCGCTACATTATTGCACTGGCGGAAGATAGAAAAGGGCAGCTGCAAATGTGGGGGTTGGAGTCCAAGTCTCCTTACAATCGGGTACAGCTCACGTTCTTGAATGATGGTGTGTCAGGTATTTTACGCCTCGCTCCCGATGGGAATCATGCGCTGGTTGGTCGTAATACGAACCAGGAACCGGAGCTGGTGTTGGTGGATGTGTCCGTGGAAGCACTGTCGGATCAGGGTCTGTAGACTTCGTTTTGCGTTAGGTCGGCGGTGTGGTCTGTTCCAATTCCTCTAACCGTTTACCCGCGTATCGTTTGAACACCTTGCAAATGGTTTGCTGATCCGAATGCGAAATGATGGGATTATTCATCACTCGGCGCACAAATTCATCCCAACTGAAGCGCAATATCGTAGCATCTGTCGAAACCGTAACCGTTGCGAGACGTTGCGCCGTATCCTTGAATTGCATCATTTCACCTAACAACTCCGGAGCGGAAATAGTCTTCGGCTTGATGTCATCGTGGGTGATGGCAGCCTCTCCATCAAGCAGAATGATGCCCGTATGGCCATCCAGGTCTTCCCCCTCAGCAAAGAGTCGAGTGCCCGCCTTGATACGCTCCGGCATAGCCATACCTTCCAGTATCTGGCTCACATTGGTACGTGTCGGATCCTTGATATCCCGAATCATGGGAATGGTGGAAATAATCTCGGCAAGGCTATTCATAATCGGTTCCTGTATGCGGCAAGTTGCACGATAATTGGATTAGCTTATCCCATTTCGACTTGAATTGCCATAAATTTTAGCCGGAGTTGCGCGCAGTAGTTTGGACAGGTTGTTCCCGTGTTTTTGCCATGATACGGCTTCATCGTAATCGGGATAGGTCTGCTCCATGGCCTTGAAGCGGGGGGTATGTACACAGCGTCGACCCGACGGGGAAGTCTCGGCACCCACATGGACATGGAGCATTTCGTGATATACGATGTATTTGATGAAATACCGAGGTACAAAGTCCCAATCGAGACAAGGATTTATTCGGATAAGATGATCCTCCGGCGTGTAACTGCCAAGACGTATGGATCGGCGTCGGCGGGCAGAAGGCCATTTGCCCCAACAGATGGGCACATCGATGGATTCCTCAAAGTGCTCGATGTTCACTTCGTCATAGAGTTCGGTCAAGTCATAGACAACGCCAACGGATCGCAAGCGGCGGCGTCGATTTTTTCGTTCAATGAGATGTCGATTGCCAGCGATAAATTCATCGATGACCGCAGCGGAGCGTTTGCACTGTCTCCGAATAAGCCACTGCCCCAATGCTTGTAATACATGAGGACTGGCGGACAGAAACATGCGGTGCAGTCTTAATTTGGCAGGACGATTAAATTCAGCAGGATGAAAACTCATCATGCTGGACGTGTTGTTGGTGAGGGTAAGGTCGATGGGCATGCCCGTATGGAGTTCCAGAGTTTCTTTCACGGCGGCTTCATTCTGAAAAAATATCTCGAGCTGCATGGTTTCCTGTTCCCCCGGGTCTGGATACGAATCCTCCCGTTTTACTTGGGTATAGAGTAACGAGGGGGGCATGAAATTGCAACTCAAGAGGCAGGTTCCATGCTATAGTACGTGGCAGGAGGTACACGATATGAACCGTGGATTGGCCATATTGATTTTGACTCTTCTTGCTCCCATGGCTTGGGGCGGGGAAGTGCATGTAAGTGCCTATTACTATCCTTTGTACAAAGGCGACCTGGACAAGCGATTCGACCGGACGTTACGCAGTCAACTTGAACCGCCCCAGCTTCCTGTACTGGGTCGGTATGACAGCAATGATGCCTCCACCCTAAAACAACACCGGGAATGGTCGAAAGACTACGGCATCGATACCTGGATATGCAGTTGGAACGGAACGGAATACTGGTCCGATTATATTATTCATGAACAAATTGCCGTGAGCGATGAAGATGATCCAATCACCTTTTCTATCCTGTATGAATCCGCTTCTCGCCTGGAGTATCGTCGCGGTATAGTATTGGATAAGGATAATGCACAAACGCTGCGAGAGGATATGCAGTATATCGCATGGAATTATTTTCACCGCGAAAATTATCAGCGTATTGACGGACGACCCGTGGTGTATCTCAAATTAAGTCGTGAATATAAAGGCGATGTAGCCGGGACGCTCCGGCGTATTCGCCGCGATATGCTGGATATCGGTAAGGATATTTTTATCGTGGGGGACGAAATCAGCCTGACCACCAAGCCGGATATTGCGCGGTTGCGCATGTTCGATGCTATAACGTCCTATACTATGTACGACGGCAAGGATTACGCCGGGTATCCGTCGGAAACCGGGTATGTGGAGGCAGTGAAAAAGCAATTCGCCCTCTACAAGAAAGCCGCCGAAGAAGCGGGTGTCCTGTTCATACCCAATGTAATGCCGGGATTCAACAATAAAGGCGTGCGGCCTCGTGGAACGATTGGGGCTATCCCTCGTAAAACTGCCGCCAATGCCGAAGAAGGATCGACACTGGCTGCCCTGTGCGATGCGGTTAACGAAGTGATGGGCGATTCGGACTATTACGTGACTGTCACCTCATGGAACAACTGGGGCGAAGACACCCAAGTGGAACCCGTCGCCCACGCCAACCCCACATCCAACGACTCCAGCGAAAAAGAACCCCTCACCGAAGGCTACCTCTACACTGGCTACGAAACCACCCCCCTGGAGATCCTTAAAGATAAGTTCGGGAAATGATGGGTTGTATTATTAGCTGCATGATCCATCAGAACCGTTCTTAGAGCTACAATCCCGATTGTGATGGAATGCATCCACCCGAATGGTCGGACTCGTAAGCAATCGTGCAAGTTCCATTTTTATAAATAGATTTTAAAAACTTTGAATTTTTTGGTGTACATATTTTTACCGTATATTGAGTGGGTTATGCTGGTTAGTTGAGGACAGCCCCTCTACACAATAGACTCACCGCCAAGGAAGTGGTATCAATGCAAAGGCCCAAAAAACACTAAAAGAAATCCATAGAATGAAAATATATGAAATAATTATAGAGGCCAGTGACAGGTGATACCAGATATCATGAATCTCGGATTTTCGAGCTAAATGCCCAAAAACTGCGGACAAAAAGACCGCGCCCGATAAGCTGAAAATAAAAAACCATTGCTCATCATCCGACATTGATTCATCGCTGCTTCCAATGAAATAGAAAAGTCCGATAAAACCAAATCCGATTGCGAGAGATAGGACACTTAGCTTACCTAAACCATCATACTCATCAAATTTTAGCCACTCAAGGACATCGCATAAAAGTGCCCCTAGTGAAAAGAAAACGAAAAGAAAACCAAACATAAACATATAAAACATATGTGATAATCTCCACAGTTTCTAAATCCAAGCAAGGTTAGAGTTAATTCATAACCACGAACTATTTTAACATTAACAACTGCGGTGTTGAAATTTTCTGATCCGTAACGGGTCTCCAAAACTAGCATTGCTCCATTCATAATAACTCTTGAGTTTGGGGCATAGGGGCACCATTCTTTCAGCAAATTCAATAACCATTAGGGTTTTGAACCTCCGCACATTTTTGTGACCTATTGTTTCCCCGTGCGGTACTTGGGACGGTTGGTGGCTTGGGAGATGTAGGGTGGCTGGTGTGGCGCAACAGGGTTGCAGTGTTATATAGAGGGGTAGGTGGAGACTTCTTAGGGGTGGGATGAGATTTATAGGGCAGGAGATCCGGCACAACGAATTGTATGTATGAGACAAAGAAATTAGTTGCTGTGACCCTGGATGGGGTCAACTATAAATAGCCGGGAGTAGAACCCCCGGAACCAGGTTTGTACCCATCCTTATTCAACCCCCTTGCGGGGTTGAACCTCATTTTAAAAACGATTCCCACGGGTTTCACCCGTGGCTATTCATGTTCATTCCCTCTGGGAATGTATTCAGTGCAACACCCATACCCTTGCGTTGTGGCGGGGTCCCTATANCGTTGTGGCGGGGGCTCCCGACCCAGCCACTGGCCCGACCCGAAGGGGCTCCAGTGC
>NVWG01000064.1 GCA_002746185.1 Candidatus Hydrogenedentota bacterium | reverse complement strand
AAAAGGGAAAGCCAACAAAGACGTCCTCAAACTCCTGGCCAAATCTCTGGGTATCAAAAAGAGTCAGCTTCAACTGATTTCGGGCGAGACATCTCGGCTGAAAAAGTTTTGTTGTCAGCAAATCACAAAAAAAGAGTTGATCCAAAAACTGGATCAACTCCTCAACTCTTAACAATCATTGGTCAATTCAGCCACAGCGAAATCAAGACCAGCACAGAGATCATGAAAGCGATTTACGAACGATGTTGCGAGGTAGCCATTGGTCTGACTTGAGTCTGATTGGCGTCCCAGATTTCCTGGTCTTTATCTGAGGCCCAAGGTAATGGCTGATCGTGAGGAATGTTTTCTTCCGGCCCTACGTAAGGCTTGATGTCCGGTTGCGCGTCGCTCATGGATTGGTTTCCGCTTCGTGTCTGTTTAGATTGCACTTCCAAGACTTATAATAGCCACAATTCAGTCATCATGAACCAATAGATAAAACAACCCGTAGTGATTCTCCCCTTGTAGGGAGGTAGAGGGGTGTTCGGTGTAGGTGGTCCACCACGTTACACCCCCCTTGATCCCCCCTCGAGGGGGGAATGGATTATTTACTCGCTAATAACGAGGAATCTATATCACCAGAATTTAGATCGTTCAATTTAGCATCTAATTTTATTTAGGGTGCCGTTGACTATAACAAGAACGGTAAACCGAAACAATTGCTCCTGACTTGCTCAGACGCTACAATGGCTCCCGTTAAGCATTGGGTTTAAGGAACGAATGTGGCGTCGTCAACGAGTATTAAGATAGGATTTACTGGGTTCATCGCGGCAGGGTTTCTCGTGGCGGCGTATCGTTTGCAGCCAGAGTCACCGCCCGGCATGGAACAGCCCTTCCTGTGGTACAGCATCGTTCCTCCGTTGGTAGCCATCTCGCTGGCTATCCTCACAGGGCGTATTATGATCAGTCTTGGGGTGGCGGTGTTGACGGGAGGGCTGCTGAATACCTTGCCGGGAAATTTTTTCTCCTTGAGTGCCTGGGGTCAGGGCGTAGACACGGGCATGTCGTTCGTCGGATCGTCGCTGGGTGATACGTGGAACATGCAGCTGCTGGCGTTTATCGTTCTGGCGCTCACTATGATCTCCGTGGTTATTATTTCCGGTGGACTCCACGGCATCGTTTTGTGGCTCAGCCAATTCGCCAAGGGTCCTCGGTCGGCTCAATTCATCACGTACCTGCTTGGCCTGATGATTTTTATTGATGACTATGCCAATACGATGATCGTAGGCACGGCGATGCGTCCTGTTACGGACAAGCTGAAGGTGAGTCGGGAGAAACTGGCGTTTATTGTGGATTCCACCAGCGCACCTATCGCGGGGCTGGCGGTGATCAGTACGTGGGTAGGGTATGAGGTGAGCCAGATCAACGGGGCGGCGGCTACGCTGGGTATTGAAAAAAACGGGTATGCGATTCTGTTCGACGCTCTCCCCTATCGCTTCTACTGTATCCTCATGCTGGCGTTTGTGTTTATGAATATCGTTTCGGGGAAAGATTTTGGTCCCATGCGCCGGGCGCAATTGCGGACCCACGCCACAGGTAAGGTGGCGGAACCGGATGCGGTGCCCATGACGTCGGACACCTACTCGAAGTCGGAACACGATCCCTCGGCCCGGATTCTCGCTATTACGGGACTCATTCCTATCGGCATGCTGTTTGCACTGCTGTTGGGAGGGATTTGGCTGGATGGGGGTGGTGCGGCACAATTGTCAGAGTCACCGTTGCGATTGTTCAGCTTCTCGGCGTGGCGGGAGGTGATTGGCGCATCGGAAAACAGTGTGAAAATTCTGGCTTATGGGGCGGGTATCTCGCTGGGTGCTGCGGTGATCTGTGCGCGGCTTCTAGGCGGTCTCAGCATGGAAATTATCGGCAAGGCCGTTCGGGCGGGATTGCTGAGCAGCATGCTTCCGGTGCTGATATTGATCCTGGCGTGGTCGCTGAAGGCATCGTGTGACAGCCTGAACACCGGATCATTTATGGTGGCCATTGTAGGGGATAGTATTTCTCCTGTTCTTTTTCCTGCACTGATTTTTATCATCGCCGGGTTGACTTCATTTGCCACGGGGACCAGCTACGGTACCATGGCGATCCTCATGCCTACGGCGGTACCCATCGCGTTTGCCCTGGAAGGCGGAACATACGGGCTTATTACCATCATCACCATTGGCTCTATACTGGACGGTGCCATCTTCGGCGATCACTGCTCCCCCATTTCCGATACCACTATCATRAGCTCCATCGCCAGTTCCACGGATCATCTGCATCACGTACGCACGCAGTTACCCTACAGCCTGTTTGTTGCCGCACTGGCACTGTTGTGCGGCTATCTGCCTGCTGGTTTGGGTTCCCCGGCGTGGGCCAGCTACGCAATCGCTGCGGGAGGTATGGCAGGTCTGTACGCGGTACTGCCGAAAAAGTTTAGTGAGGTTTCCATTTCGGAAACCAGAGAAACATATCATGAACAGACGTAATGGGAGGAAATGATGAAACGGTACATGAAAGTAACAGCAATGGTTTTGGTTTCAATAGTATTTACCGCATGCAGCAGCAACGAAATGGAAGAGGAATCCGATATGCAATCATCCGAAAGTGACCACGAACATGCAGGCGACAATGATTGCTCTGATGTCCATTGGTCACATCAAGCAGGGTCGGACGGGCCTGAGAACTGGAAAAATTTGTGCGGCAGTTTTTCGGATTGCGGGGGAAAAGTCCAATCTCCGGTCAATATTGTGACGCAGAATATGARCGAGGGARCAGRGCTGTCGGCACCGCAATTYRACTACGGARAGTCCGGTGTTAMCATCATCAACAACGGGCATACGGTGCAGTTCGATGTTTCGGGAGACAACACCGTAACTCTTAACGGCAAAGAATATGCCCTGCTGCAGTTTCATTATCACGCGCTGAGCGAGCATACCATCGACGGGAAATCGTATCCGATTGAAGTGCATTTCGTGCATAAGCATTCTGATTCTGATTTTGCCGTATTGGGTATTATGTATGAAGAAGGCGAAGTGAATGATTTCTTTACTAAACATCTGGGTAATTTCCCCGTAGAGAAAGGGGCGTTCGAATCGACTGATACGATAGATGTTTTAAGCCTGTTTCCGGAAAACACTTCATACTATCGTTATGACGGTTCGTTGACGACGCCGCCGTGTTCGGAAGTGGTRAATTGGTATGTATTGAAAACACCGATTACCGCATCAAAGGAACAGATTGAAACATTCTCCAAAATATTAAATGGTAATTTCAGACCTGTTCAGCCATTGAATGACAGAGAAATTTTGTCTTTCGAAGAGTAAGGGCTGGCGATACAGGACTTGATGTAGAGGTAACTACCCTTGAATGACGGTGATGCGCGGAGTGCCTTCATGTTTTGCATGAAGGCACTCCGTATTAGATTACAGCACACCACTTCGTTCGTATTGATTTAGGAGGGGGTCTTCTTCGGAATCGATATTATATTTGCACATTCAGTTTATTGACAATTTTCTCATCAAAACTTCATCGATGGATTTTTTGGTCAAAAAACAGCCTGTGTTACTTCTTTACACTCGTTATTCAAGATAGCCCAGGGATCGGAGGCGGTCCAGTTCTTCGGGACTCATGTCGCCTGTCTCCAGTGTTTTGGGTTCAGCGGCGTTTTCTTTGATGAAGGCTGCCATGCCTTGTAAGGTTTGCTGGAATAGTTTTATTTCGTCTTCGGAGTCCTCGGCCAGGTTGTCCTGCTCGCCGGGGTCGGCATTCAGGTCATATAACTCTAATGGTGCAAAATTCCGCTTGTTGCCTTCATTCGCTTCGATAAGTTTTTTGTTCATGGTGCGCAGGGCGTGGAGTCGAATACCTTCGAAATCCAGGTGGGAGTGGACGTATTCGGTGTCGGCGTTACCAAACTGAAGGTCGCGGGTAATCAGCGGACTGCCTTGCCATTGTTTCGGTTTCGGCAGGTCGAGCAGCTCAGCTATCGTTGGTGCGATATCCACATGCCGTGCCAGGTTGTTGTTCACTTCGGTGATTTCGGATTGAGGCAGTTTCATCATAAGCGGGATGGCGATCTGCTCGTCGTAGAGGCTCAGCCCGTGCCACCATCCGCCGTGTTCGTAGAATTCTTCGCCGTGATCCGCTGTGAAAATGATGAGTGCGTCGTCGTAGATGCCTCTATCTTTCAACCCTTGGAGGAATCGGCCGACCTGTTCGTCCATATACTCTATTTCGTAGGTGTAGGACCGAATAAAGGCCTCGCGGAACTTCTCCGGGTCGGGATTGCCCATCTGTACGCGGGCGTAGCCTTTGCCGGGCTTGTCCGGATCACGAAAGGGGTCGTGGGGATCCATGTAGTGGATGAAAAGATGGAACGGCGTATCGGCGGGACGTTCCGGCCCGTCAATCCATGCCAAACCAAGATCCGTAATTACATTGCCGGGCTGATAAAAATCGGTGATTACGATGCGTCCGCCGCGTTTGCCGTTTACCACCTGAACCACTTTACGGAGGATATCGTAGAGCACCAGTTTTTCGCAGGAGGGGCGGGCACCGAAATAGAGGTCGGGTTTCAGGTCGGTGTAGTCTATGAAACCCTGGTTGTAATTAAAGATGCTGGTGATGTTGGGGTTATTGGAGAAGCCTTTGGTGTAATATCCGGCGGCTTGGAGTGTCTCGGCGATGGTGGTCACTTCATCGGGCAGGGCGGAGGCTTTCCCGGTGGCGGTGTGGGCCTCGGGATACATGCCGGAAAAAATCGTGCCGAAGGAGGCTTTGGTCCAGGAGGATTGGGCGAAGGCATATTGGAATACCACGCTGTCGTCTGCCAATGCTGAAATGTTCGGGGTCTCGGGTCTGGCGGAATAGTTGTAGGCCTTCAGGTAATCGGCGCGCAGAGTGTCCACGGCGATGAGGATTACCGAGGGACCGGATGCCTGCTTATCCGGTGCGAATTCGACAGCCTGCATATTTGGTTTAATGATGAAAGTGGCAGCAACACCGATAAGAATGATTCCCAAGTAACAAGCCACTCCAGCACCTACCCCTGCAAATCGATTTTTGACCCATCCTGCTAATATAGAACCGATGACCACTGCCAGCACGACTACAATCACCGTAGCGCCTAGAACTTTTGCGTTGTCGAGCAGGGACAAGGCTTGTTCGCCCAAGATATCGCGGCGATAGCGGAAACGTCCGAAGACGAGCATTACTACTCCGAGAGTACCTCCCAAACTTAACCCGAATGATACAGCGGCGGGGACGAATCTGTTGAATAACAAGTATAAGAATACCAGCACGACGGAAATGCCTAGTCCTGCGCCGCATAGCACCAGTCCGTATACCAAAGGTGCCCACCAGAAGGCGGCGGTGTCGCCGAAATTACTCAGGGTGTGTATATGCCAGAACCCTTCAGCCAGACCCAGTAAGGCACCGCCGATGAGTCCGGCGAATAATCCTGCGCCCAGGCAGTCTATAATTTTGCCCCGGTAGGACTGTATTTCTTCTGGACTCAAGTGCAGATCCGCATTGGAATCTTCACCGGAAGCTGCGCGCACTTCCGCTAATTCGCCCAGAAACTTATCGCGATTGGGACGTGTGGCGAACAATAGAAGGGGGATACTCAGGATGAAGGGAATGGCTTCTCCTACCCACAGACCCAAATGACCGAACAAAAACGATTCTGCCTCGCCGTAGGTACCGCCCAGCAATATGGTCATTACCCCTTCGCGTACGCCCAGTCCGCTGACGGTGGGTGCGATGACGGATGCCACAATGACTAAGGGGCTGGCGAACAGGATGTCCCATAGGGAAGATTGACCATTGCTGATGCCCATGGCTACACCGAAATACATGAGGCAGATGCCCAGGTGTACGCCCAGTCCCAGCACCACGGCGATGAGGAGATTAAAACGATTTTCGCTGTAGGCTGTGACGGCAACGCCCAGCTTGTGTACTTTGCTGCGAATGAATTCGGGGGTGGGAATAACCGTAACCAAGACCTGCACAATACGGGGATTGAGCAGGAGGAGAAACGCCGTGGTGATAAAGCTCAGCAGGATGAAGAGGACGATTCCTAGCATGACGTAGTTGAAATCAAAGAGGCGCGCACCCAGGGGCAAGGTTAAGAATACGAGGAGTCCCAATGCGACGATACCGATGAGTTTTTCCACGGCGATGACGGTGGTGCATTTGATGACTTCGCCTGTATATGCCGAGGATTCCACCAGACGATAGCCGTCCAGACCAACGGTGCCAGGAAGAACGAGGCCGATGGCGCGTCCCATGAACCAGCATTTAGTGAGATACCAGAATGGAAGGCGAATTCCTTGTCCGATTAGGAGGAAATGCCACCGAAGTACGCCGGAAAAGATGCCCATGATTTTCACTATCGCAGCGAAGCTGAACCAGAAAATGGCTGTACCCATATCTAATTCGGACAAGGTATCTATCAAACCTGCAAAAGAAAGGTTTTGCGGTAACTTTGATGCTACTGCATCTGGAAGTGGCAACAACCCGGGATTTAAAAGTGCTATAAATAAAAGGGTGATAAAAACAGCTTTTACGCCAAAAAATACAAATTTTTTCATGGGATTCGTGCTTTCACTATAGAATTCGACTCAAAGGCTACCATAGTAACATAGGAAATAAGGTCTAACCCAGTATTTGCGAACCTGCAATACAATAATTATTCTGGTACCATCCTTGTTTGACTTCGATAGTTTCAGGCAGGTTCCATGAACACATCCAAAGATAATCCAAAATTATTGTTTATAATCAGCTCACCTCGGTCTGGCAGTACCATGCTGGAGCGGATGCTGGAGTCTCATTCGGAGATTCAGGGCGGGCCGGAACCCCATATTTTAACTCCCTTGGCGCATCTGGGTGTGTGGAATAATGTGGATAAAGCACCATTCGACCACATTCTAGCGGCGGAATCACAGAAGCTGTTTATATCCAAGCTGCCCAACGGCGAAGCAGATTACTGGGAGGCGTGCCGGGCGTATTGCGATGTGTTGTATGGTCAGTTCATGTCCGGTTCGGATAAGACGGTGTGCCTGGATAAGACCCCGGCTTATGGTCTCATTCTCCCGTTTATGGAGAAGGTGTTTCCCGATGCGAAATATGTGGTATTGACGCGGCATCCCTTGGCAACGTTTTCTTCTTTCGCTAATTCTTTTTTCGATGGGAACTATGAGACGGCGCAGAAGTACAACCCGCTGCTCAATCGATATGTACCTGCCATGGCGGCATTCCTGCGGAATACAGAGGTGCCGCATATTCATGTGCGTTACGAGGACTTGGTGTCCGACCCTGAAACATGGATGCAGAAGATTTATGAATATATCGGCGTGGAGTATGAAGCGGATACGGTGAATTACGGTGAGAAAAAACAGGAGCGGGATTCATCAGAAGGGTTGGGTGATCCCATTGGTGTACAGCAGCATTCGCGTCCGTCCACGGCGTCGCTGCACAAGTGGGTGGATGAACTGGGTTCCGATGCGAATAAATTAAACTTGATGCGGGATATTATTACGCAGCTCGATCCGGCGGATTTGGAAATTCTGGGCTACTCCGTTGACACCTTGTGGCAGCCTCTGGAGGAAGTATCAGGGAAAACCATCAAACCCAAACAGCCGAAATTCACCCGATATCGTCTACAGCGCAAGGTGATCATTCGCCTTCGCAGCATGGCGCAGTCCAACAATTTTCTTCGTAAGTTACTCCGCAAAATTCGGCTGGTCACCGACGTGCTGTTGAGGGATTAAACCGGTGCTGAATAACCAATTAGTCGATATAGCCTCTCTTCCCAGTATAGAACCATCTGCTCAGCCCCTGTAGAATAAGAAACATAGAAAGTGCAGCTAATCAATGAATCTTAGTCTTAAGTAATTCGCTGTAACTCCATGTAGTTTTATCGACGAATTCGATCCATAACTGTTTGAGGATATGGATGGTCAAATTCTTCCAGCCAACTTTCTATTTTTTTCTGCATTTCAACCACTATATCTAAATGAGATGACTCATAAGCTAAATTCTTTAAATCATAAGGGTCGTTTTTACGATCATAAAGCTCATCTACTTCTTCCGGGTATGGCGAATACCCATAGCGACCCCAGGGTGTAGAATATTTCCATCTTTTCTCAAAAACGATAATATCTGTTATACCACCGGAGCAAAAAACACGATCTCGATGTGTATCTGTTTCGCCACGTATCAAGGGAGCGAAACTACGGCCATCGAATTCAATATCTGAAGATATTTCGAGCAAATCCAGCATCGTTGGAACTACATCAATACTACTAATCATAGCATCGCTGGATTTGCCTTCTGGAATTATTCCTGGCTGGCGAATAATAAAAGGAACTTGCCCCAATTCCTGGAATATTGGTCTATACATCTTTCGAATAAAACCATGTGCGCCGACCATATCCCCGTGATCGGTTGTAAACATTACCAAGGTATCCTCGGTTAATCCTTCTTCATCCAGTGTATCCAACATTCGACCAATTTGGGTGTCAATATATGTAACAAATCCCCAATACCGAGCGATATAATTCTTAAATTGGGCTTCTGTCCATATGTTTTTCACGTAATTATGAGAATTTCGTTCAAAAGGGGATTTGTCTTCGAATGTATCTATAAAATTGGCTGGTAATGGTATCTCAATATCCAGGTACATTGAGTCATAGGGTTTAGGTGGTGCAACGGGCGGATGTGGTCCAAACAATGAGACTATAAGGGAAAATGGATTAGTATCTTTATTCTGATTTTTGATGAACTGTATTGCTTCATCGGTCAAAAATGTATCGACATTATACTGCTCGGGGAAACTTGAATAAATGTGCTTTTCTTCACCACCTGTGGGGGATATTACATGATTTCCAAGTATCAAACCCCTATCGTAGGCTTCTTTTACTTTATTGGCATAACCTGATCGCTTGAGAAAGGAATGATAATCGTTCCAACCGGAAGTCCATACATCATATCCTTCATAGGGCAAATCGTCACCTGATCCACCTGCCACGACATTGTATTTGAATTGAGAGTGAACATCTTCGCGTTTCTGAAAATAACTACCGCCGAATGGTATTCCCTTTCTATTTGGGGAATTTCGGTAGCTGTGACCTGATAGATGCCATTTCCCCATATATCCTGTTGAATAATCTGATTTTTTTAATATGGCTCCAATTGTTTTAACGTCTGGATTGAGCTTAGCATCATTAACCAAGGCTCCATGATTGTGAGAATACAATCCTGTTAGCAAACATCCGCGGGATGGGGTGCATGAATATCCAGCAATAAAATAATTGGAAAAACTCATACCCTCGTTGACAAGCCGATCCAGGTTAGGTGTTTGAATATGCTCATTCCCTAATGAATTTATGGAGTTGTAGGTTTGCTGATCTGTAACAATTAACAACACGTTGGATTGTGCAAATGCAGACTCGCCTGTTGGCAATATCGCCGCTATTATTACAAAAATATACACATACAATTTCATTCCATTCCTCCGTTTCAGATTTTCTCTAAGCTAGGTTTTAGTAGATTTAATCTTGAATTCCGGTTATGATTTCTACGATGGAGCCGATACCGCCTGTGTTGGCATCTACAAAAACAAGCAGGCCGTCTTTGATAAAACTGCATATAATGTTGGCGGGTTGGGCCATGACGGAATCTTCTTCCCATCCTTCGGCCTCAAAAAGTTTCAGGTAATAATCGAGCACCTGGTCCACATCCATTTCGGAATCACCTTTTATACGAAATTGCTTCAAATCGGCGTTCAGAACTTCGCTCTCGGTAATGACTAATCCGGGRAGTATTGGCACGGCCTGGGGAAGTCCTTCGGGGAGTGATACGGTTGACGTGTCCGATTCTGTGGAGGCAGCGGTTTCTTCCACTGCTTCTGGAGCATCCGGTACTGCTTCGTCGCTACCGCCGCCGCATCCGGTCAATCCGCTAACCAGTCCTATTATCAATACCGATGCCAATAAATTTCTCATCAAACATTCCTTATTTGCCTTGAACAACTCGCAGAGTATTTGCACCAGTATACAAAATAGCCGGGAGGTGCTGCCAGTGTGGTGGGATTCCCGCAGGGAACCAAATGTGTGGGATTGAGGAAGGGGTTATTTTCAGCCACGGATTGGCATGAATCTGAACGGATCCGTTTTGGTGCAGATTTCGCAGATACATACAAAGGGGAGGTGCGGAGGGATGTTTGGTACACAGGCGTTCCGCCTGTGATTCGCTTTTCCCATGGGCGAGACGCCCATGGCCCGGATGGGGATGGCAGTGTTCCTCCAGTACGGGGTAGGTCGGGGCGCGAGTACGGTTTTAACTTAGCTCAGCACCTTCCGACATATTTCGTTGAGCATTTTGCCGTCTGCTGCGTCGCCCAGTTCTTTTTTCATGGCTCCGGTGAGTTTTCCGGCGTGGTTGATATCGGGGTGATCGGCCAGATAGGCGCGCACTTTAGCTTCCAAATCCTCGATAGAGAGCTGTTGCGGCAGGAAGCTTTCCAGTACGACGATTTCTTGACGGGATGCATCGGCTTCTTCCATTTTTCCGTGTTCTTCAAACATCTCGATGCTTTGCTGGCGCTTTTTCACTTCTGTACGCATTACGGCTACCACATCTTCATCGGTCACGGCATCGCCAGATGATTTTTCTTTTACCAGGATAGCGCCTTTGGCCATGCGCAGACATTCCAGTCGAATGGTGTCTTTGGCTCGCATAGCATCTTTCATGGCTTCCTGAATATTTTCTTTGATACTCATAGTTCCCTCCTGATTTGTGTCAACAGGGTATCCATCTTATATAAAAAATGCAACTTACATGTCTCTTCGTTTCTTCTTGGCTATCTCTTTGCCCAACCGATCCTGGCACTGCCATTCGCTACATAAAATGAAAAGGAAATGCCCATTTTTTCCAAAGGTCTTTGTCGGTGCTGCTGCTCTAACGTCATGTCTTGAATGCTGAATCGTAACTGAAAGGACTGACCTATGACTGAAACAAAGACGCCAATCAACTCTTATGAACATATCGAACCCCTGCGATCCCAACGTTTGGGAACACAGGCAGGCCCCTTCATGATTGACATGCTGGTACGGGAAAACATGCCCTGGTTTGAGAGCCCGGAGGATATCGAGGCGGGCCTGGCTTGGGGTCGGGAAAAGGAAGCGCTGCTGGATTGGTTGAAGGGCTTAATGGAGACATGTTTATCCGATATGGAACGGGAATCAATTACGTTGTATTACTTTGAGAATCTGAATTATCGTGATGCGGCGTTACGACTTCATGTAAATGCATCGACAGTCTGTCGGGCTGTACATCGGGCTACTGTTAAATTAAAGGCTGCTATACCCGAAACGGAGTGCCTCAATAGGGACGAGTCGTAATTCTATCAACGTATACTCAGTGGAGAATACCATCTGCGGTAATAACGGCATCGGCGATATTTTGATCTCCGGTGATGTTCACCCCATTCAGCACAACGCATCGTTCCAGGCGYATAGGATGTTCGATAGTGACATTGCTCCCTATAACGGTCTCAATAAGCGCAGTACCTTCGGGAATAACACTGCCTTCGCCCACTATTGCCGTCTCCCCCAGTTTCTCCAACTGGTGGCGACAGCACCGGATCAGGTCGTCGATAAACGTGAGGTTAATGTCCCATTGCACCACGTCTACCGCTTTTACAGGGTATTCATAATCTATGAGTATCTGGATGGAATCGGTGAGTTCGTATTCATCGCGCATGGCCGTGCGCGGTGTGCGGCGAATGACTTCAAAGATGCGATCATCGAATAAATAGATGCCGCAGCCTTTCATTTTGTTGGGTACGTTTCGAGGTTTTTCGATAACTCGTCGCACTAAGCCGTCGTCATTGAGCAGTACGGCGAAATTGCGTTTGATAGCTTCTACATCGGGCTCTTGTTTCACTGCCAGCACTGCTGCGGTGTCACTTTCTTCAAAGGCTGCCGCCATGGCGCCGAGATTTTCCATTTCAAAAAAAATATCGCCAAGCATTAGTAAAAAGGGTCGGTTTATATGGGGGCCCAGCTGCCCTACCGCATGAGCCAGCCCCAGGCGTTCCTGTTGTTCCACATACTTTAGGGTCACTCCCCAAGCCGATCCGTCACCCATAATTTCCTGAATGCGGTGCCCCAGATGACCGATAACGATGATGATTTCGGATATGCCCAAGGACTGCATGTATTCCAACTGATAGGCGAGCAGGGGTTTGTTGCAGATGGGGACTATGGGTTTGGGTACAGAATCACTGAATGGTCCCATGCGGGAACCGTACCCTGCTGCAAGAATCACCCCTTGGTATTTTGGCTCGGCCATGTACTATACTCCGAATCTGATTGTTGATCGCCTGAATGGCGAAGTTGATAGGACATTGTGAAGCATGCGCCCGGTATGGTGCAAGTTTACGCGAATAAAATCCGGATTTTTTATGAAAGCATTACGTTTCGAAACTGAATCTATTCTGGTAGATATCCCTATGCCGCGTCCCGCGCATGGTGAGGCACTTATACGAGTGCATCGTGCTGGCATTTGCAACACGGATCTRGAAATCTGCAACGGCTATATGGGCTTTCAGGGTATCTTGGGGCACGAGTTTGTGGGCACGGTTGTACACGCAACKGTTAATCACGATCTGGAAGGCCAGCGAGTGGTGGGTGAAATAAACTGTGTGTGTCATCGCTGCGATTTCTGTAAGATGGAGATGCCCAATCATTGCCGAGATCGAACGGTACTGGGTATCCTGAACCGTCCTGGTGCTTTTGCTGAGTATGTAACCCTGCCGGAAGAAAATCTGCATATTGTGCCGGAGGGAATGGATGACAACGTGGCGGTCTTTACGGAACCCACCGCAGCGGTCTTTCGTATTCCCGAGCAGATTACCATTGATAAAGATGACAAAATTGTTGTGCTGGGTGCAGGAAAATTAGGACAGCTCATCTCTCAGGTTCTTTATAGTAAATCTAAAAACCTGGTGGCGGTAGGGCGGAATCGTTGGAAACTTGAAATTCTTAAAGAGAAAGGAATACCTACGGGTCATGTAGACGATCCTATGGAATTGAGCCATTGGGATATTGTTGTAGATGCCACTGGATCGTATGCCGGGTTTACGCGAGCGCTGGAACTGGTGCGGCCTGAGGGCACGGTGGTGTTGAAAACAACGGTTACCCATCCCACGGCCTTCGACATGAGCACCCCGGTAGTGAATGAAGTTCGTATTATCGGATCTCGATGTGGACCGTATCGGCCTGCGCTGGATGCGCTGGATGCGGGTACGGTAGAGGTGCGCTCCCTCATTTCGGAGACGTACGATTTGAAGGATGCTGTCCACGCGATACAACGCGCAGCGAACAAGGAYGTTATGAAGGTGCTGATTCACATGCCGGAAAATTAAGTCCCTGCGGTATGTTATTGCACTGTTATTCGCCTTTAGGCATTCCCAGAGCATCCGCAATCGCACTGAGACCAGGCACATCCATACCCATCACCGATGTGGCAAATGCGGCAAACAGTACCAGCACGATTATCGCCACTACACCAGCAAGAAACCCTCGAATTTTTGTCATCGACATAGCCATTTTTATTTTCTCCTACCCCTTTTTACCTTTTMTTTGAGGAAAGAAAAGGTAAAGCCAAAAGCAACTGGTGGATGCTGAAGCATCCTCAAAAATTGTCTTTTCACTACTATACATACTGCCTCACCATTGTGGTAGATTTTTTGTACAACATAATATTTTACCTGGCCAACGGTGCTTCCATCTCGTCTGGCACATCTTTTCCTCTTACTACCTCGATCCGTTTTAATCCGAAGTCCATGGCTGTTCCGGGTTCGCTTCTAAATCATCTTCGAGAATTTTTTGGCGGTACTGGTCCTGATTTTTTTGAGCGGAATCCCACAGGTCGGCGATACGGCGGTCCATAATGCCGACGGGAAGCAGACTGAATATGGGGAAGAAGGCGAGGGCGCAGGTGGGGAGCACGACGAGCCAGTCGAAACCCATGATCCGCATAGCGCCGATGAAATTGATGTACATGGTGACATAACAGATGAAGAAAAATAGGATGATAATGGTTACGACGGTTTCGGACAGGGCACCGTAGCGCATCTCGTATATCCGATCAGCGAAGAAGACAACCTGAATGAGCAGGTAAGCCATGATGTACCAGGCTCGTTTTTGGGGTACGGAATCGAATTGGGCACGGGTCACCTCAAAGAGTACGCGATGCCTTTTTGGGGGTGCTTCGTTACCTGAATCTGGTGTACTCTGGTCTGACAAGGGGGTTCTCCTGATGAACGCCCATTGTAACGAAGCGGACTATAGGGGAACAAGATGCAGCCTGAAGATAACCCATGGAAAACTCTGAGCCGGGACACGGTATACACGAATCCGTGGATGTCTGTACGGGAGGATAAGGTCGTTCGGCCTGATGGGGAAGAGGGGGTTTACGGGGTGGTGGAGACGCGTATCGCCACGGGGGTGGTGGCTTTGACTCCGCTGAACGAGGTGGTATTGGTGGGGCAATATCGATACACGATGGATGAATATTCATGGGAGATTGTGGAGGGTGGCGCGGATCCCGGTGAGGAACCTTTAATAGCAGCGAAGCGTGAACTGCAGGAGGAGGTAGGCCTGGTGGCGGCGGATTGGCAGTCTCTGGGCGGGGAAATACATTTAAGCAATTGTATCTCCTCCGAAATTGGTTTTCTCTATGTGGCGCGAGGGCTTTCGGAAACGGAGGCCTCGCCTGACGGGACTGAAGTATTGCAAGTGAAGACAGTGCCCTTGGTGGAGGCGTTGAGGATGGTGCATGATGGAGAAATTAAGGATGCCATGTCTATCATGGGGCTCATGCGCGTGGAGCAGTGGTTGAAAATTCAACCCTGATTTAATATATGGCTTCGTATCCTTGGGGCAGCAGATCCCATCGTTTGCCGTATACATGAACGCGCTTGGTTTCGTTCCCTGATTCATCGACCACAGGTTGTCCGGCATGTACCCAGGATAAAATGCTGCCCGGCATGTTGTATGCATCCCACCCTTGCTCTTTCAGTGTTTGAGTATACAGTCCGCTTCGATATCCGATAGTGCAGTACACCACCACTTTCTTGCCTTTCAGCTCTTCTTCTTGCTCCTCGAATTCCGATTTGGACAGTGCGCCAGGAAGGGTGGACACGGCACGTTCTTCGGGTTCGCGCACATCTACTATCACTACGTTATTGTCATTCTCCAACATTTCTATCACTTGAATTGGTGTTACTTCCTGAATTCCTGGGAATTCGGGCTGGTATTCCTGATACATGGCTGTAATGCGGTCGCGTTTTGACTCGTCAGGTATATGGGAAGTTGGTATGGCGCATCCGGTAAAACATGCGAACATGAATAGGGCTACGTGGAGCTTAAACACGAATTGAGATGGCATAATTGGAGATCCTTTTCCCGAAGCCTACCTGAAAGATTGATCAAAACCCAAGTATGTCACTGAAAAAGGCAGCAATATCAAGTGATTTGCAAAAGGATGTTTTAGTTGACATACCATTCTTTGGTTTAGTATGCTTAACAAATATTCAGCCTAGCATTGGTGCTTGGGACAGGAGAAAAACCATGAGAAATACATTCAGAATAATGTCTACTGACAAAAAGGGCTTTACGCTTATCGAATTATTGGTGGTCATCGCTATTATTGGAATTTTGGCGGCCATCCTGCTTCCCGCTCTTGCTCGCGCTCGTGAGGCGGCTCGTCGGTCCAGTTGCCAGAATAATGTGAAGCAGATGGGTCTGGCTTTTGCTATGTATGCCGGTGAGACTCGTGGTGGATTTTATCCTCCGAGAGAAATCCTGAATCTCGAAGTGGTCAGCGGTGTGGATACACTGGTGCTGAGCAATGACATGATTTTTAATGGCCGCTCCGTCTATCCTGAGTACGTAACGGATTGGGATGTGGTCTGGTGTCCTTCCTGGGCTGGTCMGTCGAGTGCATTGGAACGGTACGATCAGCTCAAGGGAAACAACGACGGCATCATYCAACCCGARGAAATCACGAAGGAGCCRTATAATTACACTGGATGGCTTGTTTTGTTTGATCATCAAATTTTGGGCAATGACAAGATCGGTCTGGAAGGTACCGGGGTGGGTGGCCGTTGGGAAGAAGCGGAATATGTGGATACACCGTGGGGTGAATTGGCTCAAGAAAATTTCGACACGAACGGCAGAGCCAGTCTTGCAGATTTCACAACGACGTTGCATCCCGGTTCGCAAGTCGGCGGGAATGGCAATACGCTGTATCGTTTACGCGAGGGAATTTCACGATTCTTGATTACCGATGTGAATAACGCAGCCGCATCGAACCAGGCCACCAGTGTTATTCCGATTCTCTGGGATCACATCAGCACCAAAGTAGTGGATTTTGCCCATGTGCCGGGGGGCGGCAATGTGCTCTATCAGGATGGGCATGTGGAATTTCTTACGTACCCGAATGATCGTTTTCCCATGACGGAAGACAGTGCGCGCACTTTTGGACGATACAATCGCCCCTTTGATGGGTTTTAGTAGGAAGACACAGGGTAGATTACAGTCGGTTCGATTCGATTCGTACCGATTTTTTATTGTTGGGAGTGGTATCGCTTTTATCGTCTTCGTGTTCGCCGGGGATGTAGGCCCCAGCGGATATAATCAATTTCATTGCTTCTTCAATGGTGATGTCCACCTCGGTAATTTCCTCTGGCGGAAGGTATAGCAGGAATCCGGAGGTGGGGTTGGGTGTAGTTGGAAGGAATACCGATACAAGATTTTTCCCCAACGCTTGTTGTATAACGCCTTGCTCGTGGGACGTAATGAATGCAGCGGCGTATACGCCTTTGCGCGGGTATTCCACGATACACACTTGTTGGAACACCGCCCCGTCCCGATTTACGAATACGTCCCGTATTTGGCGCACGGCTTTATACACTCTGTTGAGGACGGGTACACGACTGATTAGCCGTTCAAATGCCCGGATGATTCTTTGGCCGACCAAATTACGGGCGAGAATACCTGTTGAAAGAAAGAGGGCGACGGAAATGAGAAACCCGAAGCCTTGCCGGTATTCGAATTCGGACAGATATGAAAGCCGGGGAACCCGCTCTCCCACTTCATTGAGCCAGGCATACATATCCTGAATAAGGTTTTCGATACCCAGACCCACATTCTTAAACAACCACCAGGTGAGCCAGACGGTAACGATGAGGGGAATCCAGACCATGAGCCCTGTGGCGAGATAGAACCTCACGGCTTTGAAATACTGGAAGAAGAAGCCGGGCTTTTTGTCAATAAGTTTGGACAATCGAGCTATCCTATTCTGTCCGCATGATTGCGAACGTATCAAAAACTGAATCGAACCCCATCATATCGTGGAACGCCACTGGAAATCACTCTGTATCCGTCCTGGGTACTGCTGCTGGCAGTACATCCATTCGTACTTTGGCAATTCGGTTGCCTCGCCCTTCCAGAATAGTCACTCGGAATCCATCCGCGCTCAATTTTTCACCTTGCAGCGGAATCCGCCCAGCGCGACGCATGACCCAACCGCCAATGGTCTCTACATCATCGTCTTGAATAACATATCCTACCACTTCGGAAACTTCTTCCAGAGACAACCGGGCATCCACCACATAATTCTGGGGTCCCACTTGGCGAATCAGATCCATGGCCTGGTCGTGTTCGTCATGGATCTCGCCAAATATCTCTTCAAGGATATCTTCCAATGTGATGAGGCCGTCGGTGCCCCCGTATTCATCGGTCACTATGGCGAGATGCTGTCCCGATTTCTTTAGCTCTTGCAGCAGATCATCCACCGGTTTCGTATCCGGCACATGGGCTATATTCCGGATAAAGCGCTCGATACTCTCGTTGTCGAAGTCGATATCCAGCAGCACATCATAAGCGTTGACCAAGCCGGACACGGTATCGATACTTTCGGTGTAAATGGGAATGCGTGTTAATCCTGTATCGCGAAACATATCGTGGAGTTCTGATCGTGTWGCCGTRGAAGGCAGYGCTTTCATATCGATGCGAGGAATCATGATCTCTTTTGCCTGGGTGGATTGCAGGTCCATAACACTGTGGATCATTTCTTGTTCTTCTTTTTCGATGCTGCCGTGTGCGGCACTCTCGTCAATGAGATTKCGYAAGTCTTCSGACGATTTCATGATGGGGCTGGTTTCTTCYTGCACRTTGAATATGCGTCTTAGAATGTTCAGGCATGCTAAYGTGGGRAGRATYARTGGATAMAGCAACCAGCCRAATACGCGTATAACTGGCAGAAGYGTTAAGGARAGCCGGTTGGGGTGGCGTCGAAACACACTTTTGGGAACTATTTCTGCAAACACGAGGAATGCCGGGGTAGCAATCAGGAGGACCAGCCATTCACGTTCAATGACACTGGCTAATGCCATGGTGCCGAAGATGAGAGCCATATTGGTCCCCACCAGCACGATGGTCAGCATTTTATCCGGATGGTGAATATGTTTCAGCAGGAGTGCGGCATTGGGGTTTTTCTTTTCTTCTGCCAAGTGCTGAATGCGCAGTCGATCAGCGGAATAGAATCCCGTCTCGTATCCGGCAAATAATCCGTTGAGGAGCACTCCTATCAAGAATCCTGCTATTGCCATAATCAGGAAACTCATAAGGCCTCCTTTTTGGATTCGTTACTAGCGCAAATTTCGATCAGGAGTGAAGATGCGCGTTTTCCATCTACTGATTCAATGGCAAAWAGTACACCGTCATATTCCAGCTGATCTCCTTCTTCTGGAATTTTATTGGTCTTATCGATAAAGAACCCTGCGACGGTCTCGTGTTCGCGGTCTTTAAGATTCACTCCAATCAACTCGCTTAATTCATCTAACGGCAAGCCACCGTCCACACGATATCGTCCTGATTTTAACTCTTCATACAACGGCTTTAATTCTTCATCTTCATCCTGGATTTCCCCTATAATTTCTTCTATGGCATCTTCCAGGGTTACTATTCCTGCGGTGCCGCCATATTCATCGGCCACGACAGCTAAATGGGCATGATTTCGCTGCGCCTCTTTCACAAATCCTCGAATGGTCATGGTCTCGGGTACAAAATTAGGTTGTTGAATCATGTCGCGAATAGACAATTCCCATTCGCCGTTGATCACTCTGGGGAGCAGGTCTTTGGCGAACAAGATACCGATTACATGGTCCAGGTCATCCTCGAACACAGGCATACGTGAATATTCATGCTGGCGATACATTTCAAAGGCATCTTTGACTGTGGCGGCAGCATCCAGCGCGATCACATCGGGTCGGGGTATAAGGATTTCCCGGACGAATGCATCGCTTGTTTCAAGAATGCCTTGTATCATTTGTTCTTCGTCTTCTTCAATCACACCATGGGCTTCGGAATCGGACAACACGCTGATCATTTCTTCGTCAGTAATAAACGGGGCTGCCTTGATATCGTTGAAGCGAGTGATGCGAAAGAGGAAGTCGGTAAACACCATGAGTCCTCGTTGAAATGGGCTTATCACGGTGTCGAATAATTTAATAGGAAGCGCGGCGGCCATGGCAAAGGATGTACTTATTCGTACCGCCACTACTTTTGGTGTCACTTCTCCAAATAAGACGAGAATCATTGTGGATAATCCAAGGGCGAGAAAAAAAGATGCCTGGACCGACAGCCCTGTGGTCGCTTCTATAATCTGCTCCACGCGTTGGGGTAATAAGATACTGATCAGTACGTTTACAACCATGTTGCCTATGAGGATGGAGGTGAGCAGCCGATTGGGATGCTCCAGCATGTTTGCGACGAGTTTCCCTCGCAGCCCGCCCGTTTCTGATAAGCCTCGGAGCGTTACTTTATGGATAGCTAAAAAGGCAACTTCGGATGCAGAGAAAAATGCGGAGAGGGAGATGAGTATGGCAAGCAGCACCAGAATGGGCAGGGGCATGATTTCTTGAAATTGCGCCAGAAATGTATCCTGGGTCGGCACATCGCCTTCACTGCCCTGAGCCATTACCTGAGAAGGCATGACGATACAGGCTGTACTGAACATGCACCCCCAGAGTATAAGGAATGTTACATTGCGCCGGATGCCCGGTCGCTTACTGCCTGCGTCCAATTTCTCAGACACCTCCGTATCGCGTACCGATTGCCCGCGTTTTTTTTGGGCCAAACGACCACGCTGCTTGTTTTGAAATATCCAGATATTTTGCCTGCTTTGCAACCATTTGTTCTTTTTCACTTACTGTACCATGGTCGTACCCCAACAAGTGAAGCAGTCCATGGCATAAGAGCATTCGAACTTCACCGCGCATTTGTTCTTGTTTCGAATCGCAATTACGGTCCACTGTTTCCAGTGAAACTACAATATCCCCTAAAACGCGGGTACCGTCTACCGTCATGTTTTCTTGCTCAAACGATAGCACATCGGTAGTCGTGTTTTTATTTCGATATTGCTGRTTCAATTGTTTCATAAARGGATCATCGCAAAACAGCACGCTGATTTCCACTTCACCTGATATGCCTTCGCCTTCACAGATTCGATCTGCCAGACGCGTAAGAACATCCGAGCGGTACACATGTTTTCGGCTGGAATCGTTTCGCACCCGAAGTCGGGTCGGCATCAATCCCGCCCTCCCCGGTTCATCCGGATTACATTGTCTGCTTCTTCCCGTGCAGGACGCTCTGGATAGGATACCCGAGTATGATGGACTGTCATGATGATGCGAGTCAACACTTCGCCAATGGTATCGAGTTGTTTCAATGTTAATTCGCAATCRTCGAATTGGCGATCTTSGGAGCGGGTTTGTATCATTTTATCGATAARTTCACGGATACGCTCTTCGTTGGGGTTCTTGATGGAGCGCACACCTGATTCCACGGCATCGCATATCATCAGAATGGCGGTCTCTCGGCTTTGGGGTTTTGGGCCGGGGTAGCGGAAGTCTTCTTCCCGCACATCGCCATGTTTTTGCTGGTCCAGGGCTTGTTGATAAAAGAAACCGATGAGTAGGGTGCCGTGATGCTCCAGTATTCCTCGAATTATAGGCTGAGGCAGGTGGCATTCCCGTGCCATCTCGGCGCCTTCCATTACATGGGACGCAATGGCTCGGGCACTCAAGCGGGGCGACAGGTCATCGTGAATATTGTAACCAGTCTGATTCTCGCTGAAATATTCTGGACGACGTAGTTTTCCGATATCGTGATAGTAGGCACAGACGCGAGCCRTGAGGCCGTTTGCTCCGACGGCATCGCATGCGGCCTCGGCCATCTGGCCCATCATCAGGCTATGGGCGTAGGTAGCGGGCACTTCGATAGCAAGGCGGCTGAGTAGTTCGTTGTTCAGGTCTGAATATTCCAACAGCTGGATATCGGTAGTGATACCGAAAAGGCGTTCCATCGGCGATAATAACCCGGGAACGAGCAGCATACACATGAAGCCGTTTAAGGTAATCAACAAGAGATCCTGAAACAGGTTTTGTACCATAGGCCAGTTCATCAGCGTTTCTGAGGATAAGGTGGCAGCCATCAATGCGAGCCAGCCGATGGCGGTAGCACGTATGGCGGCACGATTGATATCGCCTCGTTTACGTACCGTATAGATACTGACGATGCCGGTAAATGCCATGGCTCCGCTTACAATGAGAAGACGCCAATCCTGACCGTATTGCACGGAAAGGAGCACGGAAATAATGACGCAGGCAACGGATGTGGTTCTCGCATTGGTCAGTATGGTGAGCAGTACGGCACTGGCCACGACAGGAACGAGCAGACCGTTGGGTTCCATATAGCGAAGAATCCGTCCCAGCAACAACGTAGCGCATATCACTAGCAACAATACGTTAATGGTTTTGTAGGCATTGGCTTTCTTGGGCACGAGCACGGGTATGGCGCGTGTAAGAGCCAGCAGCAGCAAACCTACGATGATGATATTGGCAACCAGTGGACCAATAATATTTCTCGTTCGCTGCGTACCCGCAGACATAACGCCCCAGTACGATTGAACGTCATGTCGTGATTGCTTCGTCCACTTGTATCCCTCTTCCTGGATAATTTGGTTTGCATCGAACTGCCTGGAAATGGATTCTACATTGGTGCGAGCAATCTCTCTGTTTCCTTCGGTGATGACTTGGTTGTACAGGAGTGTATCGGTAATGCTGTTCTTTGCCATGGCAAAGGCTGCTTCCTGCAACAGACTCCAGTCGGTGAGTATGTTGAAATCTTCGGCTTGAATATCTTTTGATGTTTCGATCATACGGGTGCGCAGCAGTTCCCGCGCCATAAGAGGATCCGGCACTTCCGCTAAAGGTTTTTCTTCGCTCTTCTTAATGTCCTCGATGAATCGCTGTCGATGAATCACGATAAAATCGGGTGATTCTGAACTCTCCCCGCCCAGTATACTTCCTTGCTGTTTTACGCCGTTCAATACCATCCTCATCCATCACCACAAAATCTGATGCATGAATAAAACAGGTTCTCTCTAAACCGGTATCAACAAACGCAGCCTGCATCCCCGGTAAGACTCTGGCGACTTTACCTTTATAGATATTACCGGCGATACCCTTTGCAGCCGCCCGCTCTATATACACTTCTTGTAACAGCCCATTTTCCACAATGGCGACTCGTGTCTCTGTCGGTGTGACATTAATCAGAATTTCTTCACTCATTATCGAATTTCTTGTTCTATTTCTTCCAACAATAAATAGGTCTGCGCCAAAGGCAAACCCACCACAGCAGAATAACTGCCCTGAACATGCTCAATAAAAATGGCACCCAAGCCTTGAATAGCATAGCTGCCAGCCTTGTCTTGTGGCTCACCGCTGTCCCAATAATCGGAAATTTCTCTCTCTGTCATTGCTCTAAACACGACATCGGTCACAATCACTGTCGACAATTGCAGCCCCCCATAGTACAGACAAACAGCTGTCATCACCTGATGGGTATTTGCCGAGAGCGCCTTTAACATGGCTACAGCATTTTCTCGATTAATCGGCTTGCCCAAAATTTGTCCATCAAGCACGACCGTTGTATCGGCCCCTAGTACAGGTAAACGACACCTTGATAACGGCAATGAGTCTAACTGTTTCCACCCCGCACGGGCTTTTGCCACAGCCAGACGCTCAACGTAATCAATCGCTTTTTCCTGCTCTCTAGGTGTTTCGTCAACCTCAACAGCTAATAGTTCGAAACCCACGTTTATTTGCTCTAACAATTGAGCCCGTCTTGGTGACTGAGAAGCAAGATAAAGTCGTTTTTCAGGAGATATCATTAACCACAGCCATCCATAATGGTATGCAGGAGTGTTGATCAATAGTGAAGCCTAAAAGCGTAAAACGCACAACACGATAAACTCTCACTGGACACGATACGCTCGGCGTATTAAACGCAGAAATGCAGCAATTAAAGGCCACAACAGGGCGCTGACAAGTGCAGGTAATAAAAACAACAGATTGGGTGAAGCCGTACCCGTCAAGGTTTGCACCCAGTGACACAGCATTTGATTAATACCGATCAATACAAAGATAACAGCAGCTTGCTGCACTGGCGTGTACATACGCAGTCGTTGATAGAGTATCAAAGACAAATACGCCAGTACCGCCAGAGCCAGTGCATTTTGGCCCAGCGGGCTTCCTTCAACGATATCCTGAACCAAGCCAAATATCCAAGCGAAACCAATACCGACATGCTCCGGCAATGCAATCACCCAATACAGCACCACCATC
>NVWG01000063.1 GCA_002746185.1 Candidatus Hydrogenedentota bacterium | reverse complement strand
GCTCGCTGCCGGGGCCAGCTGCGTCATGCTCGGCTCGCTCTTTGCGGGGCTCGACGAGTCGCCCGGCGAGCTGGTGATCTCCGGCGGGCGGCGGTACAAGACCTACCGGGGGATGGGGTCCGAGGGCGCGATGAACGCCGGCAGCGCCGACCGCTACGGGCAGGCCGAGAAGTACCAGCAGACCGACAAGCCCAACATCAAGTTTGTCCCCGAAGGGGTCGAGGGGTTGGTGGCCTATCGTGGGCCGCTGGCCGAGTTTGTCTACCAGCTCGTCGGCGGGCTCCGCGCCTCGCTGGGCTACACCGGGTGCGGGTCAATCGAGCTGTTCCGGGAGCGGGCGCGGTTCTGCCGGGTCTCCGGGGCGACGGTGATCGAGAACCACCCCCACGATATTCGCATTACCAAAGAGAGCCCCAACTACACCGTCGAGCATGTGCGGGACTAAGACGAGTGGCGAACAGACGCGGTGCGATTTGACAAGCCCTGGGCGCAAGCACAGGTTCAGGATTTCCGTACAGCATCCGACCGGACAAGAACCCGATCTTGCGCTCGAGGCTCGTTGGGCGCTCATGATTTTACAACCGGCATGTGTCGCCAGCCGCACCGGCACGAGTTATCGCCCCTGCTCGGCGGCCTTGCCGGTGGTGTGGGCGGATCGATCTTGCCCATCTCTCCATTGCGACAACGTGCACGGGCGGGCCGAGGATAAACACAGTGACTTGGCGGGCAGCCGCTACTATGCTCTTTATGACAGCAGTTTCATGGTCCCAACATAGGAGAGAGACCCATGCGTACTTTCAGCAGCGTGATCGCGGTGATGGTGGCAGCAGGTGCAGCGGCCGCACAACCCGTGATCGATGGTTCCATCAGCGGCGACAACTACGGCGCCGACCGCAGCGTCCAGCAGGTCCAGACCCAGTTCGGCTACCAGTGCTTCGATGGCACGACCGCAGGCTTCCGGGTTTACGCCCCCGGCATTGGAGATTACTTTAATGCCCTGGTCGGCGATGGTATTCAAGTGCTGCTTCAAAATGGTGGTGACAAAATCCAGGGCGTAACCATGGTCCGCATTTTTTTCACGAGCGCGCGCCAGGATGGACATAGTGATTTCGGCCAGATAGTCGAATACCAGATAGTCCAGCTTGCCGGAAGCAAGAAGCTGCGGTGCGGCTATATTGGAATCGCCCCAGAACCCGGAGGCTCCGCCGATATTGATCGTTTTGTCACTCATCGTTTTCCCTTTCGGTCACTTCTATTTGGAGCAGCAGTTGATTCGGATCGACTTGCTGCTCTTCCGTTACATCCACAGTTACGATGGTTCCGTCGCATGGCGCAACAATACGATTTTCCATTTTCATGGCTTCAATAATGAGCAGTACATCGCCTTTGGATACTACATCGCCAGGAGCCGCCTGCACTGCAACCACCAGACCCGCCATAGGGGATTTGATTCGACCGTCACTGGCCGCGCCTTTTACTTCAGCAGGGGCATACGTCACATCGTTGAATGTATCCAGCCGTCCATTATACTGAATATGCAAGGTTGTATCATCGAAAGCGAATTGCGCATGCTGATGGTGGTCGTGGGATACCCATGACACCGAATGCTGGGTAACATTCGTAATGACTACCGTGACTTCATTGTCCTCTTGCGCGAGAGTGTAGGTGTCGCCTTGCATAGTCACTTGAAGGGCGATTATTTCGTCGTCGTGTTCCAGGCGCAGCGGCACATGACTCATCCCCGTAGATCGCCAGCCTTTCAGACTTGCAGGCACTGAGGCCGAGTCGCGTTCGATATATACCGCAGCAGCCACGAGTTGTCGTTCCATGTCAGGAGCAGATTTTTCGACATCCAGCAAGCCGGAGGATTCCAGATAATCCGTGGTGGCGCTTCCTTCACGAAAGATAGTGTCCGCGAGAATCCGCAGGAGGAGCTCGCGATTCGTAGTTACGCCGAAAAGGCAGGTCTCATTCAGGGCGGATACCATGGCATCCAGCGCATCGTCGCGTGTCGCGCCGTGGGTTATAATTTTGGCCACCATGGGATCGTAGTATGGCGAAATTATATCGCCGGACTGAAGACCGTGATCCGCTCGTACATGATCCGCAACCGTATCGGGAGGCGACCACAAGACTACCGTGCCCGTTTGAGGCATGAAGCCGTTATCCGGATCCTCGGCATAGAGTCGCACTTCTACGCCATGACCCTGGGGAGCATCGAAATGCATGTTCTCCGGCAAGGGCTGTCCTTGAGCGATGCCCAACTGCATAGCAACCAAGTCGAGACCTGTGACATATTCCGTGACGGGATGTTCCACTTGCAGTCGGGTATTCATTTCAAGAAAGTAGAAAGAGCCGTCGGCATCCAGGAGGAATTCCACGGTGCCAGCGTTTACATAGTCCACTGCTTGGGCTGCCGACACGGCTGCCTGACCCATTTTTTCCCGTAGTTCGGGCGTCATGATGGGGCACGGCGATTCTTCAATAATTTTCTGATGACGACGCTGCACGGAGCAGTCCCGTTCGCCCAAATGAATGCACGTTCCATGTTCGTCTGCCAGTATCTGAATTTCTACATGGCGACCATGCTCAACGAGTTTTTCCAGAATGAGTTCACCGGAGCCAAACGCTTTTTCAGCTTCGGATTTGGCTCCCGCGATAGCCTGATCGAGTTCGTCGGAGGAGTCCACGCGACGCATGCCGCGTCCACCGCCTCCAGCCGCAGCTTTTACGAGAAGCGGGAAGCCGATGCGCTCGGCCTCGGCCTTGAGCACAGCTACGTCTTGGCTTTCTCCGTCGTATCCCGGTACACAGGGCACGTCGGCTTGGGCCATGAGCCGTTTCGCCGCGGCTTTGTTTCCCATATCCGCCATGGCTTTTGGGGGCGGGCCGATAAACGTGATTCCTGCATCGGCACAGGCCTGAGCGAAGTCTCCATTTTCAGCGAGAAACCCGTAGCCCGGATGTATCGCATCGGCTCCGGTACGTTTCGCAGCCTCCAGGATGGCATCCATATTCAAATATGATTCCGTTGGTGTGGGTGGGCCGATTCGCACGGCTTCGTCGGCTTGGGCAACGTGCAACGCATCCGCATCTGCGTCGCTGTATACCGCTACGGTGGCGTAGCCTTTTTCCTTCGCTGTACGGAATATGCGACAGGCTATCTCGCCTCGATTCGCTACGAGAATTTTGGAAAAGCGTCGACTCATGCGACGATTCCCTCTTGGGATTGCCACAAACGCAGCGAAGATACATTTTCAGAATAGTGAACCATGAATCAGCCTTTTTTCTTGGACGGGAGAATACCCATGTACTTGGAAATAATGCTCAGCATCACTTCATCCGCACCGCCGCCGATAGATCCCAGCCGTCCGTCACGGAAACTGCGGGAGATGCGCGATTCATCCATGAAACCCATACCGCCCCAATACTGGAGACAGGAATCTGCCACTTCGCGCTGGAGACGACCTGCTTTCAGCTTGGCCATGGATGCCAGGAGCGTGCAGTCTTCTCCATTGATGTGCATTTCGACGGCCTTCCACGTCATGGCTTTCAGGGCTTCCACTTCGGTCATGAGTTCTGCCATACGAAAATGCACCACTTGATTATCCAGTACCGACTTGCCGAAGATCATGCGCTGCGAAGTGTATTCGATGGTTTCTTCGATGTTCCGACGCAGCCCGGTAATTCCCGAAGTAGCAGCATACATGCGCTCTTCCTGAAACTGCATCATCTGATACGTAAACCCCATACCCGGCTCTCCGATCAGATAGGTGGCGGGAACACGTACATCTTCGAAAAGAAGTTCCGCCGTGTCAGAGGAATGCATACCCATCTTCTTCAGTTTACGTTCAACGGTAACGCCTTTGACACGTTCTCCATTTTCTTTTAACGGTACACAGATAATGCTTTTGTTCCGGTGTACATTGGGTTCATCAAATTCCGTGTTGCATAGCAGACAGATCCAATCGCCCTGCACGCCATTGGTGATCCACATTTTTCCGCCGTTGATCACATAGTCGTCGCCATCGCGAACGGCTCGGGTCTCTACTGAAGCCACATCCGATCCGGCTCCTGTTTCGGACACACCAATGCACGATACCATGTCGCCAGCGATGCTGGGAGCCAGGAATTTTTCCCTTAGTTCATCCGATCCGAATCGTGCCAAGGCGGGGGTAGCCATATCAGTTTGTACGCCGATGGACATGGGGACGCCGCCACAGTTGCAGTAGCCCAAGGCTTCGTTAAACACGGCTTGATACGAATAATCCAATCCCAGACCGCCGTATTCCTCCGGTTTGGTGATGCCCAGCATACCCAAATCGCCCAGTTTTYTCATGATGTCGTGAGCAGGGTAAATTTCTGCTTCTTCCCACTCATCCACATGGGGATTGATTTCCGTTTCCACGAACTTTTTTACCGTCCGGCGAATTTCCTCGTGTTGTTCCGTAAGCTGCATGGTATCTCCTCCCTTTTCGGGGTTACATTCGTGCTACACCAAAGGTATTTGGACGAAGCTGTCGCGCTTCTCCCTCTCGACAGGTGGCCAGGCAAAATGCCAGGACCTTACGACTGTCGCGAGGATCAATGAGACCGTCATCCCAAAGCCGAGCGGTGGCAAACAACGCCTTCCCCTCGGCATCGTACTGGTCAATAACTTTTTGCTCCATAGCTTTCAGGGCATCCATATCCGGCTCCAGTCCTTTGGCGCGCATGGCGCCTTCCTGCACAATGGACATGGTTTTCCCGGCCTGTTGTCCACCCATAACGGAAATCTGATTGTTGGGCCAGGCGAAAATGAATCGTGGATCGTAGCTTCGACCGCACATACCGTAATTTCCTGCGCCGAATGATGCGCCGATGTGTAATGTGAGTTTGGGCACCGTGGCATTGGAGACAGCCTGAATCATTTTAGAGCCGTGTTTCACGATACCCGCCGCCTCGGCTTCTTTGCCCACCATGTACCCGGTAGTGTTCTGGAGAAAAATGATGGGGGTATTACTTTGGCAGCAGAGTTGAATAAATTGAGTCGCTTTTACTGCACCTTGCGCATCGATGGGTCCGTTGTTGGTGATGATTCCTACGGGCCAGCCTTCGATCTCGGCTTGGAGTGTCAGGGTATGAGGACCGAAAGCGGGTTTGAAATCCAGAATATCCGAATCATCTACGATACGCGCCACCACTTCGCGGGCATCATACGGATGACGGTAATCCAACGGCACACACCCGAGAATTTCTTCCGGGTCATACGCTGGCTCCTGAAATGTCTTTACAGGTAAAGGCGAAGTATTGTCGTTCCAATTCAGCTTGTTTATGATTTCCCGGCCAAGACGTATCCCGTCCGCGTCGTCCTCCGCCATATATTCCGCCGTTCCTGGACCGAAGTAATGCATTTCCGCACCGCCCAATTCTTCATCGGTAGCGATCTCGCCTGTAGCGGCTTTCAATAAAGGGGGTCCGGCGAGGAAAATCTTGGAGCGTCCGCGCACGACGACGAGATAGTCACACAAGCCGGACTGATAGGCGCCGCCTGCCGTGGAGGAGCCGTGGGTAACGCCGATAACCGGGATGCCTTGCGCGGAGAGCTTGGCCAGGTTGGCGAAACTCCGTCCTCCCCGTACAAACAAATCGGCTTGCCGGAACAGATTCGCCCCGGCACTTTCGATAAGCTGCACGTACGGGAGCTTGTTCTCCATGGCGATTTCCTGGGCACGTAGTCCTTTATCCACCCCCATGGGCGTAGCCGCGCCGCCACGAATACCCGAGTCGCTGGCTTGAATGATGCACCGTACGCCGGAGATAAACCCAATGCCGGAGATACTGCCGCCGCCGGAGATATTTTTGTCGCCATCATCGTCGTGCATTTTGTAGCCGCATAACGTGGAAAGCTGAATGAACGGCGATCCCCGATCCAGCAGGAGATCGATACGCTCCCGAGGGAGGAGTTGACCTCGCTTACGAAATTTAGGTAAGGCGCGGGCGGAACTGGCGGCAATTTTTGCTTCCAACTCTCTAAACTCGCCGATAAGGTTCAGATGATCCGCCCGGTTTTTCTTAAACTCTTCCGATTGGGGAGAGACGGTTGACTCAAAACGCGACATGATTATTTCCCCTGATCTTTTTGGTTCGACGATTGCAGTACACCATGGAAAAACTGATCCAGCATCGTTTCAATATGGTCTTCAAATATATACGTTTCCGGATCCTTGATGGAAAGCTGAAGCATGGCATTGGTCATGCTGTCCAGCGACATAGCCATCACCACCGGGTCGCCCTTTACAAATATATTTTTATTGATACCYGCCGCRAARAGTTCCTGGATWYKTAGCATGAAGYGWTCGTAGATCTCCGGGATACTGGTTTTTCCATGTTTGGTGGTGCCGCTAATTTCATCGGAAATCTCTTTGTTGAACAACAAAATATCGTCAGGATACTCACGGTAGATTACTCCCTTGGCCCGGGCAAATTTAGCCAACTGCTCCATCTCATCTTTCCCGCCGCGAATAGCTTCATCCAATATATCACCGCATCGACGCGCCACATCTGTCAGGACTTTATAGTAGAGATCATCCTTACTCTCGAACAGAACATAGAAAGTACTCACGGCAAAATCAGCCCGATCCATTATTTCCTGAATGGATGACCGCTCATATCCTTTTTCGGCAAACACAGCAAGAGCGGCCTGGGCAATCTCCTTGCGATTCTTCGTCCTCGTGCGATCTCGCCGGGACATTTCCTGTATTGGAGCTTCCATCATACGCCTCATCGTCTCAAGTCAGATGAAAATCATAATACCTATTACGAATTTGTAAAAGCAACTCCGTATTTGGATATTACATTACTATTTACGATACAATCAACGAAAACCTCTGCTATTTGTATATATCTAACCGATACGCCTTAAATTCTATAGGGAGTGTTGGGCCAAAAGCATAGGGCAGCGGACCTACCGTATGAGAATAGAAGCCAGTACCCATACGCGGATCCAGGGTGCTCAACCATCCACACACCGGGAATGCCCGTGAAAGTTCTGGGTCTATTCGTGCAAGATGGGACGCGTAGTCCACCTTCACGCTGCGATATACAGGCGACACGATATAGTCTTTGGGTCTCGCTTCCGAGCCAGATATGGGAGTGAAGTACGTCAGTCCGGCACGGTCGGCATAATATTGAAAGCCCCAATGTCCTTCATAAAAAAACCGGGACTCCATTTTCGAGTCCAGCTGCGCATAATGGATCGCCGCGCGTTTACTGGCATTGGCTTCCAGCGCATCGGCCCACACCACACAAAGTGCCAATGACACAGCCATACCAAGTGGCACCATCTCACGAATGCTCATGTTGTGAGATTCCGAATCGGTCATTGTATCCAAACGCCGTGCCGCCAGTATCGCCACGGCAGGGATCATAGGAAGCACGGAACGGATATTGACGGCCCAATTGAAGTATGCGGCGAAGAGCAATGTGCCGAATACCCAACAGGTCAGCAATACGCTGGCGGAATCCCGACGATTGATCAGGTCGCTCAACGTCAGCGCAATGATATGCAGACCGGCAACGAGAAAAACGACGTAGTGAACGCCGATCCAGAAGGTGCGCGATTCTGATTCGACTGGCATATATAATACGTCTGCGCGTAAACCCCAAACCGCCAATGCCGTCACGATGAAAACTACACCGCCGACAATCCAGCTCCGCTTACCCCAAAGAATGGGAGCCAGCAAGGCGATGCTGGCGAAGCCTCCCCCCATGAACACCAGCGACTCAGATATGCGCACCCACGGTCGAAACAGTCCCAATTCCAACGGCGCTTCCCGGGCATATTCCGTGGCTCCGAAAAAGAGGGCTTTACCGAAAAGTGCCAATGTAAGCTGGTCGTATAGCAGCACCCCCACTACGGGTATAACCAGAAAAATAAGCCAGTATCCCGGACGTTTCCGCTCGACCAAGGTATACACCAGCAACAGCGGCACCAGAGAAATGGCGAAATATTTAAACCCGATTCCCAGCGTCATCAACACCGACGCAGCGACCAACAAACCCCACCGATCTTTCCGTATTCCGCGTACCCACAACGCAACGGCCCATACATAACAGGCCACCATGGGGATATCGGTCATCACGGTATTGCTGGATACGAGGAAAGCGGGCRTTGCCACCATCGCCCCTACCGCCACCCAGGGTCGTGTTGTAAATTCCCGAGCAAGAAAGAAAGTACCGCAGCTCACCAGGGCCGCGAAGAATAARGTGCCCAGGTGCATAGGGATTTCGCCCCACCCGGCTATCCAGCCGATAAGCGCAAGCACATACGACATGGCAGGAGGATTCTGATTGATTTCCCACACGGGTTGATCAAAGCCATACCAGTTAATTTCGAWATCGTAGAATCCCAAGGGATCTTCCAGAATATGCTGGGCAACCCAAAGGTACACCGTATCGTCGATATGGAAGGCCTTGTTGGCGAATGGCACAAGCAGCACCACCGGCAGGAAAAATGCGGCTATCAACGGGGACCACGTACGTACAGAAGATGTGGATGATGACATACGCTGTTTACCCGTCCGCAGTTTTTAATCCCAARCAGGAAGTCATGGTAACAGCCCGCCTTGAATCGATCAATGACTTACTNGCMAAGGGTWAKTRCRCTACRTGCGCCAAATCACAGTGTTGTTTCCACATATACACCACAGGCCACATCGTGGATCACCTGGGTTGGCGTTTCGAGGATTACGATGAGGCGCTGAAAAAGTTTAAAGACGAAGGCGTGGAATTCGTACTGGAACCCCGCCCTGCCGACCGCCCAGTCATGGCATATATCCTGGGGCCTGACGGGGTAAAAATCGAAGTGATTCGTAAGGGAGAATAGAGACCGGGAATTTTGTGTGCCTATCGAAGAAATTACGCGATGATATCGTGTACCACATTACCATGCACATCGGTGAGGCGGAAATCGCGTCCGGCGTAGCGGTAGGTGAATTTCTCGTGATCAAATCCCAGCAAATGCAGCATGGTGGCGTGTAGATCATGTACATGTACGCGATTCTCCACGGCCTGAAATCCAAATTCATCGGTGGCACCGTGGATGTGACCGCCTTTCACGCCACCCCCGGCGAGCCAGGCTGTGAATCCGTAATGATTATGATCTCGACCGTTAATTTTACCCTGATTGGAGCCGGCTTTTGGCAGCTCTACTGTTGGAGTACGCCCGAACTCTCCGCAGCATAACACCAACGTATCTTCCAGCATGCCCCGCTCTTTTAAGTCCGTCAATAAAGCAGCAATCCCCTGATCACATTCCTTGGCCAGGTTACGATGTCCCTTTTCCAGATCGTCATGGTGGTCCCAGGGCTGCCCTTGACCATGCCACACTTGTACAAATCGTACGCCCCGTTCCAGCAAACGCCGGGCAATGAGCAGTTGACGGGATTGAACGCTGTCCCCGTATTGATCACGAATATATTTGGGTTCCCGAGAAATATCAAACGCATCGCTGGCTTCCATCTGCATACGATAAGCCAGCTCATAGGAATGGATTCGGGCTTCCAGATCCCGCTCCCCTTCACGGGCCTTCTGATGCCGCCGATTCAGTTCTA
Source organism: Candidatus Hydrogenedentota bacterium (assembly GCA_002746185.1). Classification (GTDB taxonomy): domain Bacteria; phylum Hydrogenedentota; class Hydrogenedentia; order Hydrogenedentales. The sequence goes on along the minus strand of NVWG01000063.1, from coordinate 14,264 downwards.
CCAAAAGATCCAGCTGCTTGCGTTGATCGCCCAACGAGGTGTACTTATTTTTTATGAACTCGATGAGTTTTTCCAGGTCGGTATTTCGCGTGTTGATATACGTCCCCTGATACACACTGGGAAGAAATCCGGCTTGCCAATTCTGACTTTCCTGTATGGGATAGCCATCGGGGCACATACTTACAAAGCCCGGCAAACTCTGATTCTCCGTACCCAGCCCGTACGTAACCCACGCGCCCATGCTGGGACGAATGAGTCGCGCTTCTCCCGTATTCATCAGCATCAAGGAAGGTTCATGGTTCGGCACGTCGGCGTGCATGGACCGGATGATGCACATGTCATCAACATGCTGGGCGGTCTTCTCGAACAATTCACTGACGGGGATCCCGCTCTCGCCGTATTGTTTAAACGTATAGGGAGATCGAAACGCGCCGCCTGTGGGACGTTCCGTTTTTAAATGATCCATAGGTAATTTTTTACCGTGATATTTATCCAGAATGGGCTTGGGATCAAAGCTGTCCACATGAGACAAGCCACCGTTTAGAAAAATATGGATAACGCGCTTGGCTTTGCCGGGGAAATGGGGCTGCTTAGGTGCCATGGGGGACAAAGCTACGTTTGCATTGGTCTCAGTGCCAAAGGCTTCACCGCCCAACAAAGAACCCAATCCATAAGCACCAAAGCCCAAACCTGTACGCTGCAGGAAGTCCCGCCGCGTAAGTGCAAAATCGTCTATGTCCAGTTTATGATTATCCATAATGTCTCTCTAATCAATATACATAAATTCGTTGGTCATCAACAAAACCTGTGCCAATTGCCCCCATGCCGATAAAGGCGCGGGTGGAGCCGGAGGTGGTCCAGCGAAATCAGCCCGGGCTTCCCACTCCGTACGCATACCCTCCCCTTCAGAACCCTCGGGGATATCCATAATGATCGTTTGTGACCACGAATAGCTATCGAAACTGGGGGCGGTATTGGGTGCGGCAACAAAATCGATGGTATCGCCCTTTTCCACCAATATGTTCTCTAACTTCGCATCTTCAAATCCATTAAAAACTTCCGATTCATGTAGCAGCCCGTTTTGACTGGAGACAATGTACCCTAATACTCCGTCGCCTTTATCGCTATTGTGACGCAGCTTGGCTTCTATTGAAATGCTTCCGTCACGAGGAGCAATCCAGCGATGAATAGCTGACTGCTGATTATCATGACCCGGGTGCCCGCCATTGTTTTGTACTGTCACATACCCGAATTCTTCGTTAGGATAATTTTCGAGAGGCTGCCAGCGCTTTTCCTTAAACACATCAAATTTTACGAAGTTTTCAACATGGCCCGTCTCAACCGAAAATCCACCATAGCCATATCGCCACTCGGGCAAGGGCGGCGGCGGCGGGCCTTCCTCTATATCCGCACGCGTCACAAAATCGACCATACGCTTCAATTCTTTAGGAGACGGTTCCCGTTTCAAACTAGCCAAAAATAGTTCCCGAATCAAAACGGCAGGATCTTGATCTTCTTCATGTACAAAACGGGCTTCCAGTGCCTGGGCACGTTCTATTGCAAAAGGACTGTTCATAAGGTAAAGAGCCTGTTGCGGCACGATAGTATGAAAACGCTTGGGGCTGTGCGTATCTGGCGAGGCGAAATCAAAGGCTTTGATGAACCCCGCCATGTTCTGCCGTTCCACCTGACCATAAACGGTTCGCCGAATTGAATACGGAGTTTCCGTTAAGGATTCCGGCGGACCGCCCAGGGCCAGATCCAGTTCCCCGGTGACAGCCAACAACGCATCGCGCATGGATTCAAAATCAAGGCGTTTTCGGTTTTGCCGCCACAGAAGTCGATTCTCCAAATCGGTTTTTTCGCCTTGCTGATTCGTTTGACTGGTTTGCCGATACGTGCTCGACAACAGAATATGCCGATGAAGTTCCTTAATAGACCAGTTGTGCTCCATGAAGTAGGCCGCCAGATGATCCAATAATTCCGGGTGGGTTGGCGGATCACTGCGCAGCCCAAAATCGCTGGGGGTATTGACCAATGGCTGGCCAAAGTAATGCATCCATACCCGATTCACAAAAACGCGGGCAGTAAGAGGATTTTGAGGATTGGCGATAGCTTGGGCCAAATCAAGGCGACCGCTGCCATTGGTAAAAGGTTCCGGCTCACTCTCACTCAGCACCTGCATAAAGTGCCGTTCTACTTTATCTCCCTTATTACCCGGCTTTCCTCGTAGAAAGATATACGGGTCAAAAGGAGTCTCTAAATCTTCCAGCGCCATGGCTCGATGGGGTCGCCCCAAATGTGTTGCTTCATGACGCGCCACATCCCGCCGTCTGCTTCGGATGGCCTGCTGGACAGGTGTTTCGCTGATGGCATACGCGTCTTTCGCCGGGATGTTGGCCGGAGCATCTTCTGCATATAGCACCAATCGGAGAGCTTCACGTTCGGAATTCTCAAGGCGAGCAGGAAGCTCGGAAGAGTTCCCGTCTTCTTGTGTAGAAAGCTGCGCATAAATGGCCAGCCGATTACGCCATTCATCGTCTACGTTTTCCAATACCTTCACATACCGCTCCCCCACTTCCCCCCACGTTGCAGGTGGATCGCCCTGAAAGGCTTCACGTAAAAGAGGGTGTACACTGTCCTCGCCGGAATCAGCGGCTGTAATTCGTCCTGCGATAACGGACGATTCGTCAGGATAGGCTTCTGGGGATAGCGCGAAATATAAAGCGAGCGGACGAAAGATCGCGTCAGGCTCCTCAACCTTCTTTTTCAAATAGGTTGTCCACCGCTGGAGAACCATGTATCGAATTTCTCGTTCCTTAGCTAATTTTTTAACCGTCGTATCGTCTTCCATATCCAACGCTTCCAGCGCTGTCAGCAAATACGTTTGCCATTCCTGACGCACTTCCATAAGCAGGTCGATATGGCTATTTGCTTCGTATTCAGTCAAAACATGTTCTTTCTCAGTCAACATGCTGAGGAATTCCTGGTATACAGGATCATTGGGATCGGGATCGGAAATGAGGGGCAGTTCTTTCGGCTCCGTTGAACTGCGGAACACACCATACAGCGCGTAATAATCTTCAGCGGGTATTGGATCGAATTTATGATCATGACACCGGGCGCAAGTCACCGTCAGCCCCAACATGCCCCGAGTAACTACATCGATACGATCATCAATAATGTCGTCTTGCCTGTTCAGGAATTTACGTCCCAACGTGAGATAACCTAACGCGGCAAGGGGACGCTTGTCATCGCCCAGATCCAGCCGATCCGCTGCCAACTGTTCTATGATGAATTGATCAAAAGGCAAATCTTCATTAAAGGATCGGATCACATAATCCCGATAGGTGTAGGAGTAGGGAAAAAGCCGCTCTTCTTCAAAAACATACCCCTTGGTGTCGGCATACCGCGCTACATCCAGCCAGTGTCGCCCCCATCGTTCACCGTAATGAGGAGATGCCAGCAGCTCCTCCACCAATCGCATGTATGCATCCGGGCGATCATCTTCCTGAAAAGCCAGCACTGCTTCTATCGACGGGGGCAGCCCGGTGAGATCATAATATAAACGCCGAATAAGAGTACGGCGATTCGCTTCCGGCGATGGCGTTAACCCGGCATCATCCAGACGGGCAAAAATAAAAGCATCCACAAGGGTACGCACAGTAGAGTCCGCTTTCACTTCGGGTATTGGGGGATCCATAACGGGACGAAAAGCCCAATGCGTTTCTCTGGCATGACGAATCTGTTCTGCAATATTGTTGCGGGGTTCTTGAATGGGTTCCGGTTCATCTTCTTCAGGCCACGGCGCTCCCATGACTACCCACGCCCGTAAAATTTCTACTTCTTCCGGGTCCAACCGAAAATCAGGGGGCATCTTAATTTCGTTTTGATACCCGATAGCCGTAAGCAGACGACTGGCAGACACATCATCCGTATTGATCACAGGGCCGCTAGCACTCCCAGCCTTTATATAGGCTGCCCCATCCAGGCGTAGCTCCCCTTCTTGCTTTTTACTGCTGTGACATTCATAACAGGTCTCCACCAACAGGGGACGTACAGATTTCTCAAARAATTCTARCGCATCGGCGGGAATTTCCTCNGNNGCAACAGCAGYCCCMAAYCCGRAWACAAACAGGGCYATRCCGCATATYCCCCACCGCRCCCTTTGAAATACTTTGGAACCGACCATGAAGGCCTCCATGCAGAAATACCAKACTGCYACATGAAAAGTATAGCAAACCTYCCGATTCGCAACAATATMATRMGCGWTTTATRCTGAAATCRTTGAAAGACGGGTGAATCTTTCGTTARAGTAGTTTCTCAACTTYGGTGTTATCTACTNNNNTNAWWAATTTTTTNAAANCCAGCATAATCGAACTGGAATGATAATGGAATCAGAGCGTCGCGGATTAGCAGGTATAGGCTCGTGGATCATGGATCATGTACGCATGATTGATGCATGGCCCGAAGAACAGACCTTGGCCAACATACACCATGAAGAATTTTCCGGCGGCGGTCTGGCACATAATCTGGTGGTGGACGTAGCGAAATTTGATCTGGGCATCCCTTTGGAGGCCGTAGGATTCGTTGGGAATGACGACGACGGACGGCGTATTCTGGATCTGTGCCGGACACTGGGCGTGGATTATGAAAACCTGGAAACGGCAGACCAGTTACCCACGTCGTATACCGAAGTAATGACCGTGGAATCCACCGGACGACGCACCTTCTTTCATTCCCGAGGCGCGAACAATCTGGTTACGCCGGAAACCGTACCGTATGAATCTCTCCAAGCGAAAATCGCTCATGTAGGATATCTCTTATTGAGTGACGGTATGGATGCGCCGGATCATGAGTTCGGCAGTGCCGCCGCACGTATCCTCCATCATCTCCAAACCATGGGTATTAAAACCTCCATTGATACCGTTAGCGAAAACTCGGACCGATTTATGACATTGATCCCGGCAGCCCTGAAATATACTGACTATGTGATCCTGAATGAATTCGAAGCAGGCAAGACTACGGGACATACCATCCTGGATGGGGAAAAGCTCAACGAAGCAGCGTTGCGTGATTCCGCGAAGACACTGTTAGGTATGGGACAATCGGAACTGGTCGTGATCCATTTAGCGCAAGGGGCCTATGCAGTAGATCAGAGCGGCCAGGAATGGTTTCAGCCCTCCCTCGATCTGCCCGACGAATATATCCAGGGCGGAGCCGGAGCCGGGGATGCATTTTGCGCCGGGGTACTGGTGGGACTGCACGAAGGCTGGGACCTGGAGCGCGGCCTGAAATTCGGCACGGCCGCCGCAGCAAAATGTATGAGCCACCCCACCTGCACSGAAGGKATYGGCACACACGATGAATGCCTGGCCCTCTTCGATCAATTTCCATTACGAACATCGGCCCTATAACAGTCGACYATAAAATCCGGGCACAACCCACCGGATTCGTCAATGTGGTATCCGATACTTACCGCGTGAACGCCCCTTCGATACCTGCATCCACATTGRGAATGTTCCYCGTAGATTTGGCGGCGTTTTCCGAGGCGAAGAAGTAGACCCCTTCGGCGATGTCCTGAGGCAGGACGGCGCGTTTGAGGAGACTGCGGTTGCGGTAATGGTCGTCCAGTTCATCTTCGGTGAGGCCATAGGCCTCGGCGCGTTCTTTACGCCAATCGCCCTGCCAGATTTTCGAGTCCTGCAATACCGCATCGGGATTCACCACGTTGACGCGGATGCCGTGATCCGCGCCTTCCAATGCCATGCAACGTGCCAGATGGAGTTCCGAGGCTTTCGCGGTGCAATAGGCGGAGGCGTTTTTGGAAGCAACCAGTCCGTTCTTGGATGTGACGAACACAATCGCGCCACCAATTTCCTGATCGAGCATGACCTTGTAGGCTTCGCGGGATACGAGAAAATACCCGGTAGACATGACAGCCTGGTTCATATTCCACATATCCAGCGACGTTTCCTCGAAGGGAGCCGATGACGCGATGCCTGCGTTGGATACCAGCAGGTCAATGCCGCCGAACACGCGAGACGTTTCCTTGAAGGCGGCGATGACCAGGTCTTCGCTGGTTACGTCCAGTGCGACGGAAGCGACGTTATCCTTGCCGAAGCTGGACTGAAACTCTGCTTGCGCCTTGGCCATGGCTTCCGCATCGATGTCCGCCAGCATGACGCATGCGCCTTCCTGGAGAAAACGGGTGGCGATGGCGCGCCCGATGCCCCCTGCACCGCCAGTGATGAGGGCGATCTTACCGGAGAGACTCTTGGGAGCAGGCATGCGCTGTAGCTTGGCTTCTTCCAGGAGCCAGTATTCGATGTTGAAGGCTTCCTGTTCGGGGAGACTTACATATTCGCTTACATCGGTGGCGCCGCGCATRACGTTGATGGCGTTCACATAAAACTCGCTGGAGATACGCGCGGTGGCTTTGTCTTTGGCGAAGGTGAACATACCTACACCGGGCAGTAGCACCACGATGGGATAGGCATCACGCACCGCCGGGGAATCATCATGCTTGCACCGCTCGTAGTACGCAACGTARTTGYCTTTGTAGTCGGAGAAAAGTTTATCCAGACTTTCCACCACGGCTTCGGGGGTGGTTTTTGCCGGGTCCACATCAATGAGGAGAGGACAAATTTTGGTACGAAGAAAATGGTCGGGACAGGACGTGCCCATAGCGGCCAGTTCGGCGCAGCGGTTAGAGCCAACGAATTGCAGCACCTCTGGCGCAGCGGTGAAATGGCCGATTTTGAACTGTTGCTGGCTCAGCTTGCCGCGCAGGATGGGCATGAGGGTGTCTACATAATTTTGCCGCTGATCCTCTGGAAGCGTCGCGATCTTTTCGCCGCCGAAAGGGGCATCCGACGCGTTTTCCGCCAGATAGTCCATTGCTTTCTGAATGATTTCCAGGGTCACGTTGTAGCAGTCTTTCGCATCGTCCGCCCAGGTGAAGAGGCCGTGGCTGCCCAGAATAATCCCCTTTTGATTGGGGTTTTCGTTGTATTTGGCTTCCAGCATGAGACCCAGCTCAAACCCGGGACGCTGCCAGGGTACCCAACCGATTTCGTCGCCATAGATATCCCGGGTAATCTTCTCGCCATCTTTCGAAGCAGCAATAGCGATAAGCGCGTCTGGATGAAGATGGTCAATATGAACGCGTGGAATGAAGGCATGGAGCGGGGTATCGATGCTGGCGGCGCGGGGATTATTATTGAAAGTGCAGAACGGTAGGAAACCTACCATTTCGTCTTCATGCTCCAGACCGCGATACTTTTTCTTCAGCGAATTCATCTTGTCCATATAGAGCGTAGAGAATCCGTCCAACCCCATGCTGCCCAGATCGCCGCCGGAACCTTTGACCCACAGAACCGTCTGGTCTTCTCCGGTGAGCGGATCGGGAGTCTGTACTTTCGCCGACGTATTCCCTCCAGCAAAATTGGTAAGCGTGAGATCCGATCCGAGAAGATTACTCCTGTACTGAAGCAGTTCGGCCTCGGACATGCCACTTGCGTCGGTATCGTTCCACTTGTTCTCGATTTGGTTCGCGGTCTTGGTGGCGCTTGACATGATGTATTGCTCCTTAAAAGTTTCAGCCGTGCTGAACGTTTTCCCATTGTTTTGTTTCGGCGGATTTTAGAACCGCGTCACAGATATATTGCGTCTCCAGGGCTTCCCGGAATGTAGGTGAAGTGGGTTCGCCTTTCGCGAGGCCTTCGATGAAGTCCGCTACATGATGTACAAATGTATGCTCATATCCGATTTGAAGACCGGGCACCCACCATTTGTCCATGTAAGGCATATCCGGGTCGGTGACGTGTATGGATCGCCAGCCGCGCACCATCGGATCGTCGCCGTGATCGAAGTAATTGAGACGATGCAGGTCGTGGAGATCCCATTGAATCGACGCGTTCTCCCCGTTTATTTCMARAGTRTASAGCGCYTTGTGWCCTCGGGCRTATCGRGTGGATTCGAAMAKYGCMARSGARCCRTTRKCRAAKYGRSCMAKRAAGGCRCAGGCATCRTCRATRGTGACSKKYTSMACTTYTCCRGTGAGGGCATGTTCCCGTTCTTTCACGAAGGTCTCGGTCATAGCGGACACGTCTTTCATCGAGCCGTTGAGCCAGATGGCGGTGTCGATGCAGTGTGCCAGTAAATCGCCCGTCACGCCGCTTCCCGCCACCGATTTATCCATGCGCCAAAGCCCCTCACCGCCTTGCGGCAGGTCGGTGGCGATGGTCCAGTCTTGAAGAAAATTCGCGCGGTAATGATAAATTTTTCCCAGACGACCCTCGTCGATGAGCTGCTTCGCAAGAGTTACCGCAGGTACGCGTCGGTAGTTGTACCACACCGTGTTGGGCACACCCGCTTTTTCAACGGAGGCGACCATTTCCTCGCCTTGGGGGCCATCCATAGCCAAAGGCTTCTCGCACAGGATCATTTTTCCGGCTTCGGCGGCGGCGATAGCGATATCACGATGCAGATTGTTGGGGGTGCAGATATCGATGGCATCGATATCGTCTCGCTCGATGAGTTTCCGCCAGTCCGTTTCGGTAGATTCGTAGCCCCACTGATCCGCGAAAGATTTCAGACTTTCTTCGTTACGCCCACACGCCGCCTTGAGCACGGGTTCGTATTCCAGGTCGAAGAAATTATTGACTCGGCGATACGCGTTGGAATGGGCGCGGCCCATGAAGCCGTAGCCGATGAGACCGATATTCAGTTTTTTACGTGACATGAAAACCTCCAAAAAATTGTCCACAGATGACACAGATTTGCACAGATAGATTTAATCGGCTATCCATATACTACTCGTTTGTGATCGAGTCTCTCCGCGCCAAAATTCAGCAATAGTCCTCGTCTATAACCAGTCGCTTTTAAATAGTGAATGATTTGATTCATGTGAGAGTCGTTCAGAACTGAGAGGGCTTTTAGTTCCAGAATAATATCTGAAAAGCAAACAAAATCAGCTCTATATGAAGACTCTAATATATGCCCGTCGTATGAGATGGGAATGTGAACTTCTATCTCGAATGGAATGTTTCTATTCTTAAACTCAATAGCCAACGCTTCTTGATAAACCCGCTCCAGGAAGCCATGGCCCAGCGTTGTATGCACAGCCATAGCCGCCCCGATCACAGCGAATGTGTCGGGATCCCGCTGATCAATAATAGAACTATCTGTGCTCATCTGTGTCATCTGTGGACAATGTTTTCCTGGATTCCCTAAATGTGTGGTTTATTTTTTACCCGCAATATTTCGCGTTGTATTCATCAAGCGATTTTTTGCAGCGTTCGGTGACTGCCCAGGCATCAGGCCAGAAGCAGAGATCAATGGTCCACCAGTCGTGGCTCAGATCATTTTTAAGCAGCTCGGGGATGATAGCATCGAAGTCCAGATAGCCGTCACCGAAAGGAGGGTGGGCACTGGTTTCGTCGTGATGCAGCGTGCCGTCGCTGTCGATGAGATGGATGTGATTGATCTTGCCGCGAAGTTTCTGCGCCATTTCCAGACATCCTCCGGGAAGCGTTTCGATTTCGCCGGGTTGGCGTGCGCCTTTTCCGGCGACCATCTCAGCGTGACACGTATCGAATTCTACGCCGAAGTTGTCTTTGTTCACTTCATCGATGATTTGGAGAATCTGGGACGGTTTGTTGAACGCGAAGCCCGGCTCGAATTCCCATGTTACGTAGCAGCCTTTGTCCGCGGCGATGTCCGAGCATTTCTGCCACGTAGAGACGACACGTTTCCGGGCTACATCCTCGTCCATGTCGTTGAGGATATCCGGCGGCTGTACGCAATCTACGCGAATGCCCGCAATACCCAGATCGGATGCGAAATCGGCGGCCTCCTGAAATTTCTGGACGTAGACCGAGGTGTCTTCCGTATCGATGAGATTTTCGCCCCACAAATTGGGTACGAATCCGGAGAGACCCAGACCCACGTCCGCCATGTCGGCGAGCAACTTGTCCCGGTCTTCCTTAGTCGGGTGCGTTTCCGGACTGGGATGGATGCTGAATCCGCCCAGCTCCACACCGTCGAAGTTGAGTTCTTTGAGCTTGCGGGTAACCTCGTCCCACGGGACAGGATTTTCTTCGTAAGGACCGATGGCATAGGCCCAGCTTCCGATGGAAATACGTTTCATGGTGACCTCCTAATTTACTTTTTTCCCAATATATAAAATTTCTTTGGCTTTTGGGTTTATAGCTTCTAAAGCCTTATCCCATCGACCTGCCTGTACATATCTACATTCGATTACTTCAAATCCATGTTTTGTACATATTTCGATAACTTCGTTTCGACGGTATCGACGATCTCTGACTATCAGTTCTGATGAAAGCAATCCATCTTCGGAAAACTGTTCTTTTCGGAAAATAACATTCGTATTAGTATCGATGAGGAAATAATCTGGATCAAAAATATCGCCCGTTTGCTGCATTGTGTTTGAGGGATTGAGCTGGGAAATTAGTTTAGGGTCTTCATACACGTCCCCAGTATAGATTGCAATATGCTCAGTCAATTCCATGTTCATTACTGATAGGGCTACATATCCGCCAGGCTTCAAGTGCTTTGATATATTTGCTAATATTTTTTGATTTTCAGTTTCGTCGGCGAATGAACCAATAACATCGTATACACAAAACACAACATCGAACTTTATTTCCAGATTTACATGACGACAATCACCCTCTTTGAAAGTCAGGTTCTTTTCCAAGCTATTATTTTCTGCATCCTTCTGTGCCGCCTCTATTAGATTCTTAGAGAAATCTATTCCAAAAACATGGTGTCCCAATCGGGCAAGTTGTAAAGCATGCCTACCGTTTCCGCATCCAAAATCTAGTATTGCCTGTGTACCGTCAACATCAATTATTTCAAATACATACTTACATTCTGGTACAACGTGTTTTGGATTCGACCACTTATGATTTGTATCCAATTTCATTCGCTCGTATGCTTCTTGTAGAACTCGTTCGCTTTGATTTAAACGCTCTTCAAGATCATTTTTATCAAACGTAGATTTTTGGCTTTGAAAGGTAAATGCCAACCACTCTTCTCCATCGCTCAATTCGCCAAGACGCCAAGGCCTCGATTCCCCATCGCTTCCTTTGCGAGATCTTTTGATCATCCGCTCCAGTTCATTGTGCTCGATTTCGAAATCGGTATCAATCTTGCTGCTGGTGCTCGTTATGATAAATTCTCTATCTCTGACATAATCTATTGATTGCCCTACTTTTTTTAGTATATCGGTTCGGTTATGTATGCTTTTCGGATTGCAGCGTCTCCATGTCGCCCCTTCAAGAGTTCGTACTGTATATGGATTTGCCGTAACTAGCCCCCAAGCGTAATCATCAGAGAAACTCCAAATTGAAGTAAGTAGCCTTTTCCCAACTCCCTTTTGCCTCCAGTCTGTGTGGACAACTAATTGCGTTACCCATGACACATACCCATATGGCTCTACATTTACTCTCAATGCGAGTGCATGTCCAACTAACTCATTATCAACATAGGCAAGCGATGCAGAGGTCCCTTCGGGAGCCATTAATTTCTCAAGACGCTCTGGCGTAAGTTTAATCGCAACACCGGGGTTACGTTTTGCCGTAATGCTCCAATTTCCATAGTGATCCGAAAACAACTGTGCACATTCTTTTAGTTCTTCATTTGACATCCTCTTCCTGTTTCGCCAAACAAAACGTACACCATTTTCATCGACATTTTTCATAAATGTTTACGCGTCACCTACGGCGGGGGCTTGGGGGTGTACACCGGGACCGAAGTACCGGAGCAGCACCATGGGGCAGTCGCCGCCGAGATTTTCCACTTCGTATCCGGTTTGTGCGCGTTCGGCGGAGATAAATACTTCGTCCTCGGCCATTTCGCCGAAGCGGATCATGGTGGGGGATTCGAGGGGTAAGCCGCCGATGCGACCCCGTCCTTGCACACAGATGATTCCTGTAGCACCGCCGTCTTTGATGGTAGCTGTGGCGCCGGGGGCAACGGTGAGTTCCTTGGCGGAGAACAACTGCTCGTTCTTGATGGTGCCGTAGACGATCCACCGATCCTGATATCCTTCGGACGCGGTGTCGTCGATATTGATGGGCTCCAGATAGTGGCTGTCCTTGAAACCGGGGTTTACGTTGGCATCCCAATCTAACTGTTCCACCAGATAATCCAGATCCTGATGCTTGTCTTCCGGTACGTCTTTCACCAGCAGTTCCCACGGCACGTCGCGACCTTCCACCAGCGACTGATACATGCCGAACACGTCGCTGCCCCATTGCGGTTCATACGTCACCAGTGAGCCGGGAGCGTGAAGTATGCACGGCGGGATGAGCCAGCCTGTGCCGGGTTTGAGACGATACGCCTTGGATAAATCGAGAATACCGTTGTCACCCTGATTCCAAATCTCGAGACACCGACGCACTTGCTCTTTCGTGGTGCCCGGTTCCAGTCCCATGAAGGTATAGGGGAAGTTATTGCCGATGGCATTCAGTTGAGGCGGAAAATAATAGGACTCCGGCTTGCCTTCCTGACCCACCAGCGCGGCTTGCTCGGCGTTCTGGTGCATGTGATGCGGGATGGGTCCCATATTGTCGAAAAATTTGGAATACACGGGCCAGCGTTTGTAGGTATCCCAGATGGGTGCGCCGATGAGATCCGCACCAAGGGCATCCACCGTATCTTTCAGTGTAAATCGTTGCCCCTCGTGAACTACATAGCTCAGCCCTTCGTCTTCTTCCCGATTATCATTAGCCGCAGGAGTGGTTGACGCAAACCACCGCTCATCAATGCCGCCTCGATGCTTCCCAAAGGCGTAGTAGTCGTCCGGATGGAGTTTGATGCGTCGTCCGGGTTGTAAAAAGGAGCGGGGCACCCAGGTTGGAGCCAGGCGCAAGATTCCTTCGCCCGAGTCCAGTGCGGATCGGGCTGCAGATACGGCTTTTTCGTCGGTCAATGTGTTCATAAAGGACTACCTTTGGTCGTGTTGAAGCCAGAATACACAAGGAACCAAGGATTATGGAACGAATCCGGGTTCAAGTCAAATAATTGAGCCTTTTTGGACCTGGGAACGCTATGCCTTTGCCCAGGATTCCCGGACAAATTTGAGTCCTTCGGTGGCCAGATGCTCTTCGCTGGGCGCCATCTTTCGCCAGATGCAGGTGGCACCTGCCAGGTCGGGAATCCAGCTGCCGAAGGCTTCAATGGTGAGCCAGCCGTCATAGCCGATGCCTTTCAAACCGCTGAACGTGGTGTCCCAGTCCACATGGTCTTCGCCGGGTGTAGCGCGATCATTGGCGGAGATATGGACATGATTTATTTTGTCGCCGCCAGCGTTGATGGCATCGGACAACGATTTTTCTTCGATATTTGCGTGGAATGAGTCATACAACTGTCCCACCAGAGGTGACCCGACGGCATCAATGACGGCGCGGGTATCGGACTGGCTGTTCAGCACATAGGTCTCAAAACGATTCAGTGGCTCTACCGATATGGCTACACCGCTGTCCTTGGTATAGTCCGCCAGCTTAATCAATTCATCCGCGAGCCGTTTATGCTCGTCCTCCGTGGGACCCCGGCCGATCAGCGCGCCTACAGGATGGAAAATAGGACCCACCATCGTTTCAGCACCTACCGCGACGCAAGAATCCAGGGCACCACGCAGGTGATCCTGGGCGGCCTGACGAACGGCGGCATCTTCCGAGACCAGACTGGTGTCTTCCGGCAACACGCTCACGGCGGTACAGCCCATATCCAGATCAGCCAACAAAGCGGAATAGTCCTTCCAGGGAGAGCAATCCGGCGTAAATATGGGAAACTCCACGCCGTCGAAGCCCCATTTACTGATATCTTTCACCAAATCAAAATGTGATTCATCCGCCGCACCAGTCCACAACAACAGGTTCATACAACTTTACTCTTAGTCACGATGTAGGTGATCAAGGTGGAGAAGTTATGAACATCCAGAAGTTCCTAAACGGAAACGGATTTACAGTTTCTACTTCAGGAGCAGGTTCAGCCGGAAATGAAACTTCATACTTCGGTAACCGCACAAAGCAAGCTGTAGTAGCGTTCCAGAACGCAAACGCAGCTAGCATCCTTACACCAGTTGGACTTTCAGCTGGAACAGGATACTGGGGACCAAGTACACGTGCAAAGGCTAACTCAATGGGAGGAAGCACAACCACAACTACTCCAGGTACAACAGTTCCTACAGGAACAGGTGTTACCGTTTCAGCAGCAGCACAACCAGCTAATGG